>CAIUGT010000130.1 GCA_903898755.1 uncultured bacterium
ACATGCGAGTGAGCATAAAAGATTTTTCATACGTTCAACCTTTCATTATGTGTCATTGTCAGAGTTCATCTCAATCAACACACCAAGTCACAAATAATTATTGGGTAGCCCACATACGCGGTGAAAGCGCGTTTATGGAAGCACTCCAGTTATTTTGAGACCATTGTCATACACCGCAATCTTGCTGGTTTGAATCATGCTTGTGTTTCCAACTCCAAGTCCAGCGAAGGAAGGATCATTGGCCGCGTTCCACGCAGTGGCTGGAACGCCGTTCTTCAAGGTCATGCGGAATTGCGCCTCACGCCAGTATGAACTTCCTGTTCCTGGCGCGATATATGTGCCGGCGAAACTCACATCAACGTAATACAGTTTGCGCGCCGCGTCATACACCTTCAACGCCGTGGCCACGGTTCCATTCTGAATGTAGTTGCCGCTCACAACCACGGATGTTTGGTCGTAACCAGCCGCGAATAATTCAGAGAGATCCACGAAATAACGCATGGAGAATGCGCTTGAACCAACCGCTGGAAACGCTGAGCGATTATTCAGCAGCGCGCGGATTTCCGTGAACCCACTTCCCTGCTGATTGATTGACGCCTCGACAAAGAATTCATCGTCGATTGATCCAGACTCAGACGCTGGCGGAAAGTTTGAAACAGCTACGCCAGTTGAATCTTGCGCAAGTCGAGCCACCGCTCCAGTGAAGCCCGCGTTGTAATCAAGCGCCACTTCATTGCAAACATAGTTGCTGCGATCATCGGTATAAGAAGAATCAGATGTGGTGCTTGGACCGCCAACCAACGCGCCGTACAAAATATGGCGAGAGGCAACTGGAGTTGTCATGCTTCCATTCCAAGAGCCATGCGCTCCACGATGATGTGGATTCACTGGCGGATTCACACCGAATCCAACCACATAACTACGCGCATTTGGATTTTTGCCAAGCATGTAATCAATTTGATTGCGCGCGAAGTCGCGGTAACGCGTGCCGACATCTCCCACGCGGTCCGCATACACAAGAGCAAGGAAAGAAGTGTTGGCCGAGTAGCGCAGTGAACCCCATTGATCAAGCCACGCTAAACCACCAGCGGTGTAGGCAATCTTGCTGCCGTTGTCACCAACGGTCCAGTAGTTCAACCACTTCTCCGCCGCTGTTTTGTAAACGGCTTTGCCCGTGAGTTGCGCAAGCAACACAGTCACACCGTAGGTCTTGTCGTCCCAGTTGTGAGTCCACTTCAATGGAAGGCCAGAAATATTTTGGCTGTAGATACTTTCCGCCTTGGTGAGATACGCGGCCTCGCCCGTGGCGCGGTACAGCCACGCCGCGCTCCAAGCGAGTTCGTCGTAATACCCCGACCACGAGTTGTAGTAACTCGCGGCGTCGGTGATGGAGTCGGAATATTTTCCGCGATAGGTGTCGGCAAAGGTGAACAACGTGCGGGCATGCGCCAACAAGGTGTCGGCGTATACAGGATCGCTGCTTCGAAACAACATGCTTGCCGCCGCCATGGCCGCCGCTGATTCACCAGCCAAATCGGAGCCGGGCTTGGCCGCGGTAATGGCGTACGCAGGTCGCGCCATGTTCATGGTTTCAGATGGTCCCCAGTAGCTGTGATCAAGCGAACCATTTCCAACTTGTCCATACAACACATTCGCCGATGGATGAGCCTTGATGATGAAGTCAGTGCCCCAACGAACTGCCGCAAGCAAAGCAAGCTTTTGGCCTGTTTTGTCGTACGCCGCTCCATATTCAATGCCGCCCCAAGCCAGCAAAGAAAGTGAGCTTGCCATTGGCAGACCAAATTTCACGTGGTCGCCCGCGTCGTAGTAGCCGCCGGTCAAATCAATACCAACATCGCTTCCATCGGTCAGTGCGGAGTCGCCGCGCCATGGAACACGGAAGTCATCGGCCACATTTCCAGAACGCTGAGCGTCGTAGAAGTACAACGACTTCTGCAACACTTCGGTGTAGTTGAAAGTTCCAGGCACACTCGCAGGTGAAATGGTGAGCGCAAGCGATTGAGTCGCTGTGCCAGTTGCGTTGCTTGCCGACAACATCACATTTGTTGATGCCACAAGAGTTGGTGTTCCAGAAATCAAACCACTTGTTGCGTTCACGGAAAGTCCAGCGGGCAATCCAGTTGCGCCAAAAGAAGTTGGTGAACCACTTGCAGTGATCTGATAGCTGAATGCGGAACCAACTGTTCCCGCGGCACTCGCTGAACTCGTCACAACAGGAGCAACAGCACCACCTGTACCGCCACCAGTGTCCGTGCCACCACCGGTTCCACTGCCGCCGCCAGCGCCAGATCCACCTGCATCGCATGGACCCCACGACAACAAGATGTAGGAAACATCGCCGCTATCTGTGCTGCCGTCGCCGTTGAAATCGCACTCTGAAGGGCCGCCCCAATTCACCAATACCAAACTGATATCGGAAGAATCCAGAACGCCGTCAAGATTGGTGTCACCCACACACTGTGCGGGCTGAGTGACGGTGAGCGAGAGCGAGGCGGAACCAGTGCCGCCAGAGTTCGTGGCGCGAATAGTGATTGTGCTCACCGCGGCAGTGGTTGGCGTTCCTGAAATCAAACCCGTTGTGGTGTTCAGTGAAAAGTCAGCTGGCAAACCGATGGCGCTGTACGAAGAAACGGTTCCACTTGCGGTGATTTGATATTCAAACGCAATGCCAACACTTGCTGATGCGATACTTGCGCTGGTGATCACTGGCGCGCTTGGCAGCGCTGTTGACAACAAGGTTCCAGTCGCAGTGGCATCGGCAAGTGTTGCACCAACAACGCTTGATAATTGCACTGTGAATTGCTTCGCGGTGGTTGCCGCTTGATTTGGAATGGCCACGGTGATGGTTTTTGATGTCTCACCCGCGGCGAAACTGAGCGTGCCAGAAGCCGTGGTGTAATTGGTTCCAGCGATCGCGGTTCCGTTGGCCGTGGAGTACGCGACCGTGACTGCGCCCGTGGTTGCCGCGGACAATGTCACGGGAAAGTTCATGTATTGCGGCGCGGCTCCGGCACTCCCGGCGCCCAGTGATGGCGCCAAACTGGCTTGTAAATAAGCCATTTTCGCAGTGCTGACCGTTGTCCAATCGTCATTGAGAATTCCGCCAGTGTCGCCACTGTTGGGATTCATGCACCAGTAGGTCCAACTCATTCCTAGCTTGCCCGCGGACAAATCATTGGAGCCGTTCAAGTCAAAGTCGCCGTTCATGTAGTCGGTCAACTTGTCCAACCACACTTGATCGCTGGTCGTGGCCAACTTACTTCCAAACTCGCCGATCAGAATTGGCGCGACATTATTTTTGTAGATGTAGCCCCAATGTGAATTCCAAACATCATCCATGTTGTTTGGATATGTCGCGTCAGAGAACCAAGTCTGAGCAAACACGCTGCTTGGATATTCATGTGGCGAATACACCAACTTGTTGTTCACCGAAAGAACAACTGGGAATGCCGCGGCACCAGTGAGGTTGCCGCCCCACCATGTTGTTTGATTGTTGTATTTCTCAACGCCCTCAACAAGGATGAGCCAGTTTGGATTTGCAGCAAGCACGGCGTTTCCACAACGCTCGGCGGCTTTATTCCAATCCGTCGCAGGCGCGCTATTGCCCCACGTGGCGGATTTCTTTGGCTCGTTGAAAAGATCCGCGCCAATAACGGTGGAGTTGCCGGCGTAATGTTGGGCAAGCATGACCCAATCGGAAATCCAGCGCGACTCCGTGTAGTAGGCGTCGCCAGGGATGTACCACACATCTTCGCCAATAAAGTTGTCGGCCTTGGCGCTGTGGCGATCAAGGAACACGCGCAGGCCAATTTGCCCGCAGTAATCAACAACTTTGTCCATGCATTGAAGAGGCGTGAGGCCTTGCAGGTCGGGGTTCTGCGCAAAGTTAATGCTGTTGGTTGTTGCACCAGGGGCCAACATTTCATTGCAATATGGAATGCGCAACGTGTTGAAGCCGAGCGATTTCACTTGATCAAGCACGGATTTATATCCGCGTGTCCACAGACCATGGAACACCTTGTTGCTGGTTTCAAATCCAAACCAATTCACGCCGGTGATGCGCACAGGGTTTCCCTTGGCGTCAATAATTTGATTGCCAGATGTGGAAAAATATCCCGCCGCGGTGCTGCTACCACTGCTTACGGCAGCAAGCGTAATTGCGGCGTCATCAATGACAATGCTTGGAACGATCGTTGTTCCGCCACCACCAGTTCCGCCACCCGTACCGCCGCCAGTGCCACCACTAGAAGTTCCATTTACGGTGATCGCCGTGGGCAAAACGCCAGCTACCGCGACGTTGGCAGCGCAACCAACTTCAACATAGGCGCCAGGCGCAATGGTGGCGTTGTAAGGGGCATTGATGATTATGTAGTGGTTGCCAACATGCGATTGAATGGTTCCGTTCCATGCGCTTGTAATTTCCGCCGTCCAATCAAACTCCAATGTCCAACCCTGAATGGTTTGGGCGGTGTCGTTGGTGATGCGGAACAAGCCTTGACCGCCACCAGGCCATTGATTTGTGTAGGAGAAGGTTGTTGCGAATGTGGTAACGGCAGTGAGAAGAACGGACGCGAGAGAGGTCCAGATTTTAGACATTTTATTTTCCTTTTTTATGGGCATAGAAAAGCACATAACTCTTCAGTCAGGCAACCACGCTTTCAGTTTCTAACTACTTTCGAATGGATGAGGCGAACTCAATCTCATCTACTAAGCGCACATGGCCGCATGTTCAAACTTACAAATTCAAAACGTACGAAATCCACATGATGCCCTACGAGTATCCCGTAGCCCGTGTTGCTTGAAAAAACGGAAAAATTATATTTGCGAGTGATAAGGCTCAATACTGCAACTTTTGGGCGATAAGTCTCGTCATTTGTATGGACAATTGTGTTTTGAAGTTGAAACAAGTGGAACACAAGCTACTTCCACCAGGCATCTGCGATGGGAATGCTGCAGGTCTGCCCGGGTCGAGCGCGGTAATGACGGGAGTCGCTTGATATCCGTGGCAATCTTGTGGAGCACGCCGTAACCAAAGTCACTCGTCGCCTATATCGCAACCCGGGAATGCACTAGCACGCGACTTCCATGACTGACCAAACGAGTTGGTCCAAGAAAGTCAGTAGGCAATTTTTTTATTGTTATGTTGCCAATCCACAAAGGCTTGCTGCGCCTCGTCGCGCAACAACTGCGTCATGGGAATGGCGCGCTCTTGCGGAGACTTTGAGATCTCTTGATAAATAAAGTCGTCGTCAAATTGAATGTTGGCGGCGTCAGTCTTGGTGTTGGCGTAGAAAATTTTACTAAGCCGCGCCCAGTAAATTGCGGACAGGCACATGGGGCACGGTTCACAACTTGTGTAAATAACGGCGCCAGACAAATCAAAATTATTGATGTGGGAGCAGGCGGCTCGAATAGCCACCACTTCCGCATGCGCGGTGGGATCGTTGCTGGCGGTGACGCGATTGAAACCTTCGCCAATGATTTTTCCATCTTTCACGATCACGGCGCCAAATGGCCCGCCGTTGCGCTGCGAAACATTTTCGCGCGACAAGGTGATGGCGCGGCGCATGAATTGTTGGTGTTGTTCGTCGTTCATTTGTGATTCCTTTTGGGTTGCTTTGTAGATATGGCTTTTTGGCAAAGCCTCAATAGCTATTCATGTTGAAATTATTTCGCTGCGTAGACCCGCACTCTATTCATGCCGCCATCAGGAAACGCAGTGACGCGAATTTGTTCGCAGACTTCTGGATGATTGATGTGAAACTGAATTGAGTTGGCGGCAAACGCCTTCACTTTTGTGCGCTCGACCAGTGGAACCCACTTCTTGTTGCACAATCCTTCGACGGCTATTTCACGCGGATTGTTATTCACAAAATAGGTGAACGCAATTTCAACGCGTCCAATTCGCGCTGGCATGGCAAGCGCAATGACCACATTTTCGCTGTGACCAACGTCGCGACTGCGCGCGGATTCGAGACCATCGAACATGTTCAGCGGCGGATATGGCGAAATCACTTGCGCCGCTGGTCCGTAATGCTGATTAGACGCGGAGACAATCATGGCGCCAAACGCGGCGCATGCGAGATCCATTTCAGTTGGTGTTAAGCGCGCAAGGTTGCGCTTGATGGCGTCGCTGTTAGCCGCATACTTGGGCGTGAGCGGCTTGCTGGTGAGCGAATCAAAAGGTGGACAAGGAACGCAAGGCTGCGCAAGCAACTTGGCTTTCTCCTGCGGCGGAAGATTTTTTCCATACAGCGCCAAGCGCGTCACGCCGCCATCGGGATACATGGACACTTGTATACGTGTGAACACCGCGTCGTGAGACACGGAGTTGGATGCATGAAACGAATGGCCGGCAAGTGGAGAGAGCGCAACAATCTCTTGCCAACATTTGTTCGTGGCATCCCAGCCTTGTACGCGAATAGCAGGCGCATGATTGCCCAAATGAAATTGCGTTGAAACGGTTACGCAGTCAATCGCGGCGGCGTGTTTCATTTCAAAGATGAGGTGGTCGCACGCGCGCGGATTGTGACGAACACTTTCCCAACTATCCATGACTTTCCCCTGCTTGCCAAAAAGCGCGGGTTCAAATGTTGGTTGATTCGGAGAAAGAAGATTTTCGGCGCGTGCAAAGCGCTGATTGGAAACTTCTTCAATGCGCGCGCCGACCGCAAGATTAAAATCCGCAAGCGGGTCACGCGACCCACGGCGCGTGATGGCCTCCGGAAGATCGGCTTGGAAAGCGCCAAAAATAAGCTCGCGGTATCCGGCGTTCACGCGCTGCTCTTGCGGAATGTGATCGGCAACAAATTGGGTTTGGAAACGCGTGACATCAACGCCCTGCATCTTGAAGTGGCGCAACACAATCTGCGCGGCCTCCGCAATAAACAAAACGCCGTTGTGTTCGCCGTTTGCAAGAATGACCAAGCCCGCGCCTTTATCTGGACCCGCGTAACAATGAATGAACAACGCGCGAAAGCCGTCATTGGCGCCTTGATGAATGCATAAGCGATTTAATCCGGCGTCGGCCGTGAAAATGCCAAGACCCATGTTGCAACCCATGAACTTTTGCGAGCCCTTATCTACCCCATGCAACATGCGCACGGCAGTGTCATGCGAAATTGGACCCGCACCATCAAGATTGTGATACGCACTGGTGAGCGCGCGCAGAAATGTTGCAACGTCTTGCGCCGGCGCAACGGCTCCAGCTGCGAAAGCTGGAAACATAATGCGAGCGCCTTCAATTTCTTGGCCGGAATCCGTGTAACCGCTGGCGTATTCCATGTTGGGTTGATTGGTTTGTTCAAACGTGAACAAGTTCATGTGCAGCGCGCGCAAAAACGGAACAGCGTGAGCGGCAACGTCCTGCGCGGCAAGTGTTTCAATGATGTGCTCAAGCACAATGAACCCGCCGCCAGAATATTGAAACGTACTGCCGGGTTCATTCAGAACACCAGTTGGTTCATAGTGAAATTGATCGTGCTCAACGATCAATTGCTTTGCGCTGGGCATGGGCTGATCGGTTGGAACTCCATTGACATAATGAAGGTTTAGCGCCTCGTGACTCATAAGATGAGCAAGCGTGACTTGATCTGCCCATTCTGGATGCTTCGAGTTGAGTGATAGCACGCGAATACTTGACGATGTCTTTGAGAGCAAGGCGTTCACACATGTATCAAGAGGAATATTGGCGGCGCGGAAATATTCCATTGCAAAACAGGTTGCGATACTTTTGCTCAACGACGCAATTTCAAAGCACGTTTGTGGCGTGACGGGCTGACCCGCGGCGCGCTGTCCAAACTGAAGCGATTGAACGGCGCCATCGGCGGCGGACACGCTGATCGAAGCACCAATCACATTGTGCCGATTCATTGCGGCCTGAATGTGATCTACAACAGAGTCAAGTGGTTGCGCGCACAAGCGCTTGCGTGTGATCTGCCACAACGCTTCGCGCGCGTTGGCCAGTTCCTGCTCTGGAGAATTTTCTAGTCGCGCTTGCAGAGCCGCCAATATTTCTTCGCCAGACTTTCCTTGCGCTGAAATAAGGAATTTAAATTTAAATTTTTCCAAGTAGCGCGCGCCAAGAAGACGAAGTTGCTCCAACGACGCCTGCGCTTGCAACACTTTGGATTGTTCGCCCGCGGCCGTGGCGTCAAGCGTGCGAGCGCTCTCGCCAATGTCGCCGTGAAAACTGGCGGCTTCAAGCACATCGGCCACGCTGAAGGATTGAATGAGTTGCTCCGCGGCGCGCATATCCAACACCGGTTTGCTTGACATGGCGCTGGCAAATGCGTGACTTCCGCACGCGCTGAAATATGCGTGATAGCGCGCCACACGCGCTGGCAATTGATATTTGGCCGGCTCGATCTGGGCCATGGTTTTCCACGGATCATCTTGCTGGCGAATGCAATCCAACGTGAATGGAAGCAGCAACTCGGAGGCAAACTCCGCAGGCTTGTCGCTGCTCATGAGTTGCAACATGATGTTCATGGCAACGGGGTACCACTTGCGAGTGCGCTCATTCCATTTCACTTGCGTGATTTTGTCGGCGGTGGAAACATCCTTTTGAATGAAACGCATTTCCTGATGTGCAATGCGCACAAATTCTTCAACATCAAATCGCCCGTGGTGCAACTCATGCCAGACTTCCCAGCGAGAACGCTCGGCGGTTGCCAAGTCGTCCATCACGCGCACGGGCACGCCATCAATTGTGGCGGGAAGCGCTACGCAACCATTGCCGCTGAGCCAGTCGGTGAGATATTGCAGCGATTGGAAAATGTTGTAGCGAATTTCGCGCGGATCATTGTTGGCGATGAACTTGGATTGTTTTTCGTCGGCCACCAACAGCGCGCGCGGATACAGAGCGTCGCGTGGATCAAGGCCAGCAACATCGGCGCCATGAATGAAGGCCAACATATCGACGTGATATTTTGGAAGCAGAAGCGCCTTGACCAAGTTGTTCAGCGCGGCATGATCCGCATTTTGAAATCGCTTCCACGCTTCCACAAGGGCTAAACCAAGCCGCACAAAATCCGGATGTGCCACCCAAAACCCGTTCAAATCGCGCTTCAGTTGAGTGATGACATCCTTGATAAACCCTTTGATGGCGACTTGAAACGAATCGCTTTGCATGTCGCTGTCGGAAGGCAACACGCCATACATGCCGCCAATTTTTATGCCGCCGCGCGAACCAACCACTGTCGCCAATAAATCATGTGAGGCCTTGATGTGCTTGATGACAATGTTGGGATCGGCCTTCACCGGAATGCGGTAGTTGCCATCCTCCTTCATCAGACGCGCGGTCGACGCAAGATAGTCGTGCCAACCCAGCGAAGCGCCGGCGAAATACGGATGAAGCTCATCCATGATTTCATTCACCCGAAAAACGGCGCGCGGATTTTCTAGAACAATCATCAAGCGAATTGTTCCTGTTTGATAGTGCGGATGAGCGCGCTGAATCAAGCGCTCCGCGTGCTCAATCATGACGCGGATGTACGCGGCCTCCTCTTCGTTCTCCAATTTTGGAACATAGAAGACAAGCGCCTTTGGATTGTTCCAGTTGGCAAACAGGTGTAACGCAAAGTCATACAAGTGAAGCGGCAGTGGATTTTTTTTGTAGAACAAGAACGCGCACGGAATGGCGAGCCCTGGAAATCGCTTGATTGGTTGGGATAAATGGGT
>CAIUGT010000131.1 GCA_903898755.1 uncultured bacterium
AGATTCCAAATTAGGTACGCCGCGAAAACTCATTCATCGCAGCGGAAATCTGTGGAGTAGTTTTGGTGAAATGCTCAACGGCGAACTTGTATTGTGTTCATTTGATGGCGGCGAGCGCGGTCCTGGGTCGCTTTGGAAAATCGAAGGAGTGAAATAGAACCCCCGCATTTTTTGTGCGAACTTCCAATTTTCTTAGCATGTATTTCAACAATGTCTGCGCTTGAGGTCGCCACACAAAAATCAACCGCCAATGTATCCCGGTGAATTCCACCAAGGCTGGCTCATCTCTGGATAATTTCCAGAATCCACATTCGGGTCCTCATTGTCGCCGTCATCCAAGTCGTAATAAGTCACGGGTTGTCCGCCCCTATCCATTTGTTGCGTCTGATATTGAGTTGGAGATTTGTCGCCCTGCCAAAGCGATGGTTGGCTTTGGCACGCACAAATGAACAAAGCTGCAAAAGCCAACCCAATTCGAAGTGCGCGAAATTGAATAGAAGTCATACGCATCACTCTAGCACCTGCGCTATGGGGCAGGTGCCTGTCGGTGCGGCGGTTCGTAACGCGCCAGGCGCCCAGCTTTTTGCCTCCACATTGTCGCCATCGCGTGTGAGCAGCATGTACCAACCGTCGCTGAAATAAATAGCAATGCCATCTTGTTGCTTTTGCCACCAACCCGTGTTGATGGCGTCAATACTTTTCATCGCAGCGCCGTTGCTTTGCAGACAAATATAAAACGATTGATTGTTGTAGGCGGGGTCAGCGCTTCGTGTTTTCCAAACGCCAGCCCACTGCGCGGAGTAGTTGAGAACTTTCACGGCTTGACCAAATGAACTTGGTGGTCCTTGTCGATTCACTCGCGGGGCGTAGGAATATTTTTCAAAGCCAATGTGGCCCAACTGAATCACGTCTAGCCAGCCGTCCGTCCAATTCATCACCAACACGCCGTCTTCAATTTTCCAAGTTCCGTGTTCGCCTTTTGCGCCATCAGCGCCCTTGCACCAATTGCTTATCGCAACGCCATCATTGAGCAAATTCACATTAAACAAGCAATTTTCTCCGTCGGTGAGAGCCCACGTTCCCTCCGCCACATCGCGCGTAATTTCCGTCGCAATGGTTCCACTGGTGGGGTGCGGAGAAGCGCAAGCGCTACAAAAAATCCCAATCGCCGACACAAAAAACAACGCAAGATATTTCATAAGACCCATGGTAGCTCCCAGTTGGAAGTGTTCAACAAATTTATTCGCTTGAAATATTTCAAGCTGTTCGTTTATCGGCAGTCGTGTCGCTTTGTGATTTGGAAAAATCTTCCCGTATATCGGGTCGAATGACTTGTCGTCGCAACCAGCCACTCGGTGGCGTGAGCGGCCGCGCCGCCAAGATGTCGAGCGCGTATGAAAGTCGAACTGGTGAATAATTCCAACTATCAACGCCAACATCCATACTGCGACCCATTTCCTCCAAGGCGCCATGCGTGTGTCCATACAAATGCATGGAGCCACTCAGTTGTCCCCGCCAGGCCCGTAGTGGATAGTGGCAAAGGACAACTCGTTCGCCCCCATTCTCGCGTCGAAATGTTGCTTGGTTTTTGACTGAATCAAAGAGCCTCTCAAACTTTGCAATCTTCGGATCGTGGTTGCCGCGGATCAGTTGAATATTCTTGCAGACAATTTTGTTTCGAATGTCAACCGCGTGTCCAACTTGCGCATCGCGGCCTTCTTGAAACGGTCCGCAAAAGTCACCAATGTGAATGAGCACATCGCGTTTCTTCACGTTTCGATTAATGGCATCAAGCAAAGCGGCGTCCATGGTGGCGACATCCGCAAAAGGTCTTTCAAACAAGGAAATCGCTTTCGCTTCTCCAAAATGCGTGTCGCCCGAAATCCAAATAGTGCTCGCCATGAAACAAGGCTATCGCAACGTCGCAGCGCTACAAGTGAATTTTTGAAGCATGCGCCTACGGATGCTTTTGCTCATGCCGCAATCAAGTCATTTTCCTCGTGCAATCAATGTCATTCCTGATTCGCTATAACTACGCACCATGTCCACAAAGATCCTCAGCGCCAGGCACTTTCTTCAAATTGAGGGGTTAACTCGTGAACATCTTCAAAGCCTTCTGGCAGCCGCAAAGAACAATCTTGCCGTGGCTGACCAACGAGTCGCTCGTAAAGATGTGCTCGCTGGCCGCGTCATTGCCAATCTTTTTTTTGAAGACTCAACACGCACCCGGTGCAGCTTTGAAACGGCTGTGCACCGTCTTGGTGGCGAGGTCTTTACCCTTGCCGCCAGTGGTTCAAGCACCAGCAAGGGTGAAAGCTTGGTGGATACCGCCCTGAATATTGAAGCCATGGGAGTGAGTGGGCTAGTGATTCGTTCCACAATTTCAGGTGGCCCTGACATGGTGGCCAAGCGGGTGTCAATTCCTGTCATTAATGCTGGTGATGGTCGCCATGAGCACCCAACCCAAGGCTTGCTTGATATTTTGACTTTGCAAGAGTCGCTAGGTTCTTTGCAGGGCAAGCGAGTGGCCATTGTTGGGGATATTGCCAATAGTCGAGTTGCCCGCTCAGCCACCCATGGCCTGACAATTCTTGGATGTCATGTTGTTCTGATTGGCCCTCCAACTTTGGTGAACAATTCACACCAAGAAATGACTAAATTTAGCGAATTGATAAGTATTTCACACGATCTTGATTCTAATTTACGCGATCTTGATGCCATCATGATGTTAAGGCTTCAAACCGAACGTGCAGCATCTTACGGGGTTTCATCTGATTATAGAACCCTTTACGGCCTAACCATGGAAAGAGCATTGCGTTTAAAGCCCGGCGCTGTGGTCCTTCATCCTGGACCAGTAAACCGTGGTGTTGAAATTGATGACGCCGTGGCTGACGAATTTGGTGGTACACGTATTTTGCGCCAAGTCACCCACGGAGTTGCTGCGAGAATGGCCGTGTTGGAAGAAGTTATCAGGCAATAAATTTAGCCTAAATGCGAGTTACTTAAAAAAAATGTAAAGCCAATTTTTTTCATTAAATGCAAGCTGGCTCAGTGAAGCAAATCGATCTTTCAAACTTTTTTCCCTCATTCGGGTAACTTCAAAGACCTGCTTAGACCGATACTAGGCGACTCGTCTACTGACCTTATTCAACTGACTGGCTCTTCACATTGTCGAAAATTCATAACTTTATTCCCGGCTTGGTTTTGTTGTCGCTCTCAGTCCTTTTTGGGTGTGAGACGGACAGCTTCATAGATCCAAGTCGAACGGGTTATTTTGAAACTACGCCTACGGCAATGCCAATTCTGACTCGTATAGATGTCATTGAACCAATTGGTCCGGGGCAAGACTATGTCAAAGTTGATGCGGCGATGTTGAAACCAAGTGAAACCGCTTACACTTTTTCAGCTGGCGATATTTTGCAAATTTCCATTCCAAGTTTGATGCAGACTGGTCAAACCGAAATTGCCGATCGCATTATTGATCAAAGCGGAGACATTCAACTTCCTGTGATTAACAAGATTCGGGCGGCTGGTCTTACAACTGAGGAATTGCAAAATCTCATTGAATCTCGCTTGAAAGGCGTGATTACAAATCCACAAGCATTCGTTGCCCTTAAAGAGGGACGAACATTTCAATATCGAGTGTTGGGGTCGGTTGATCAACCTGGAATTTTCGCTCTGACCAAACCAGATTTTCGTTTGCTTGATGCGCTTGCAACAGCCCGCGGAGCAAGCGTGAATACGTCCCGCATTTTAATTACGCGCGTTATTGAAACGCCCGATGAACACAAAGCTGAATATGACCGAAAACCCAGTTCAAAGGCTGGTGATTCCGGAGCAAGAACGCAGCAAACGTCCGCTTCTCAAACATCAACATCAACTCCACAAACAAGTGCTCCCGCTGCTACTCCTAGTCCTGCAATATCCGCGCCTTCAAGTGTTGACATTGATCAACTCATAAACGAGTTGCCGAGCTCTGCGGCGCAAGCCACTCCAACTGCCGCGCCAACAACGGAGCCAACTCCAGCGCCAAAAACCGAACCTGTCGCCGCGCCAACAATGGAGCCAACTCCAGCGCCAAAAACCGAACCTGTCGCCGCGCCAACAACGGAACCTGTCGTTGCCCCAGCAATGGAGCCTGTCGCCGCGCCAACAACGGAACCTACTGCTGATCCGAAAAATATTCCAAGTAAAAAACAAACTCAGTTGGGCATGCTTCGTGCGGCAAGTCGCCAAGCTCCGCCAGTTGACATTGACCAACTCGAGCCAGCAAAAGCGGACGACCGTGCTAGTGCCAATCTCAATTCAACAGCCGCTTCAAGTTCCTCTGATGGAGCCAGTGGGGATCAATTTATTTACGATAATGCTTCGCAGTCATGGGTTCGTAAATCCGCTATGAATGCCAACGCAAATAGCCAAGCGTCCGCAACCGATTCGAACTCGACACCAATAGTGGCCAGTCAGAGCTCAAGTGCAACAACGGACACGGGGAACAACGCAGGCTTGCGGTCAGTTGAAAATGCAAAAAACAATAAAAAACGTAATCCAGAAAATTTAGAAAAAACAGTTGTCATTGACATTGATTACAACCAATTAGTCCGCGGCGACTCAAGTTTGAATATTGTGATTAAACCAGGCGATGCAATTTATTGCGATTCTGGCGATGTGGGCGTGGTGTATATCGACGGCGAAATTAGCCGACCGGGAGTTTACAACTTACCAACCGCTGGTCGTCTGACTCTGAGTCGGTTGGTCGCCGCCGCTGGTGGCGTAAGTGAATTGGCCATTCCAGAACGTTGCGATTTAATTCGCCGTCTTGATAGCGACAAAGAAGCGTGCGTGCGAATTAGTTTGCTTGCTATTCGCAATCGTGGCGAACCCGACCTTTTCTTGAAGAGGGATGATCACATTATTGTGGGAACCAATTTTTGGGCCTTGCCATTGTCACGCGTGCGTCGCGATTTGTCATTCCCAAATTCGATTGGTTTTCAACTTGACCGCAACTTTGGTAACGATGTGTTTGGTGCCCCGCCGAGCGGTATCACAACCAATTAATATTTTGTTCAGCGCGATGGTCCCACGGTTCGCATGAAGAGGTTTTAATAATAAACATATTTCAGATGATTTCTGTGGGAATGAGGCTTATTTTGAATTCTGCCACAAACCGGCATGGAGACCGCATCGTTTATTCAAAACAGTTCTGACCATGAGTATCGCACAACCACCAATTCGCAATTCGACCACGACATCTGTCGTAGAGGTATCCGCCAAGTCCGCCATGATTGCCGGCGGCGTAATTGTTGTGCTTTTGATTTCTGTCTTTTGGGAATGGTTTCGTCGCCAAGTTGCGTGGGCATCGCATGAGCCATCTGATTGGGGACACACCCTGATCATTCCTTTTGTCAGCGGATACTTCGTGTGGATGAAACGCGATTTGATTTTGGCAAAACCATTGAGCCCATCTTGGATTGGCATATTCATCATGGTTGTTGGAATCGCTTGGTACATGTTTTGCAATGTGGGTCCAGCGGGGTTGGCGCATCACAATATTCGAGCGACCGGTTTAGGAATTACGCTTATTGGTTTAGGAGTTCTGCTCTTGGGTTGGCGCGGCATGGAATATGTTTGGTTTCCACTTTTTTATATGTTGATTTTCGCGCAAACCATTAGCGAACGCCTGATGAATCTTGTCACCTATCGCATGCAGGACATTTCGGCCAAGGGCGCCTACGTATTTCTGAATCTCATCGGAATCCAAACGGACCACTCCGGAAATGTCCTCACTATTTTCAAGGATGGCGAGCCAGTGCAATTGAACGTGGCCGAAGCGTGCAGCGGCATGCGCATGTTGGTCGCGTTCCTTGCCCTTGGAGTGGCAATGGCTTATGTTTCATTGCCAAAATTATGGCAACAGATCATGTTGGTCGCGCTTGGAATTCCAATTTCTATATTTGTGAACGTATTACGTGTCGCTTCCCTTGGCATTTTGGGAATGTTTGACCAGAACTTCATGTCGGGAGAATTCCACCACATGATTGGCCTTGTGTGGTTGTTGCCAGCATTTTTCTCCTACCTGGGCGCGCTTTGGATTCTCTCGCAATTCCTGGTTGAAGTGGATGAAACAAAGGCGAAATCTGATGCGAGTTGAAGGCAAAGAAAAAAAAGCGTTCGTTGCTGCGTGCACCTGTCTGGCGATTGGTGGTCTTGGATTTCGTGTAGCCATGTCACAGTTGAATGTGTACCTCCAAAAGGAACCCGTTCCATTGCGAGCACCTATTGATGAATTGCCCAGCATGCTTGGAGATTGGAAGCAGCTTGGTAAAGACCAGCAATTTCCTGATGCCATCATTGAAGAGCTTGGCACCAAAAATTTTCTTGACCGAGCCTATGTCTATAAAAACGATTCCGCCAAGGGCTTGTTTCAAGTCCACATTGCCTATTACACGGGCATGATTGACACGGTGCCGCACATTCCAGAGCGCTGTTGGGGCGCGGCAGGATTGGTCATGTTTGGAGAACCAGAATTACGCTCGCCAAAGCTTGATCCATCTCAATTTGACTTGAAGAATGGACCGCTTCAACCCAGTAGTGGTCTTCGATATTCGCAAGCCACAGTAAGGGAGTTGGTCACACGTAAAGATGTGACCGTGAATCTTCCACTGGGGGACATGAAAATGACCGCGAGTATTTTTCAAGATCCTAAAAACCCAGGACTGACTTTCATCGGGGGATATTTTTTCATAGCGAATGGGGCGCTGACACCTTCGGCGTTGGCGGTACGTAATCTCTCTTTCAAACTCACTGATCGGTACGCGTATTACTGCAAAGTGCAGTTCTCGTATCGGGTTCGAGAGCAGCCAGAAATTGCGATTACGATGTTCGACCAACTCGCTTCCGATCTTTTACAATCACTTCTTCCTCAACTCATGCGCAGTCTTCCAGACTGGCCCGCGCTTGAATCACAATCCTTACCGCCCGCAGTCTCGAGTTCATAACAATGGCGAAACGCAAATTTAATTTTAAATTCTTCCTGCTCTTTTTTGGTGTTACCGCAATCACATTGATTTTGGCGGGCGTTTTTTACTACTACCAAATTGTCCTTGCACCCGAGCGAAACTTTCGCACCGGAACGCAATACATGGCGTCCGGGGATTTTGACAAGGCCGCAAGTTATTTCGGTCGATCTGTTTCCAAAAAGCCAACGAACATGGCATATCTCAATGCGTTGCAAGATGCATTATTGAAAATTGTTCCCAAATCTGGAAGTGCCGCCAACGAAAATTATTCCAAGTTGATTTCCGTCAAGTTGTCCAAAACGCGTGCTGCTGCGCAGGATTCAAAAGTGTGGGTGGAAGCCATGGAGTCCGTGCGGGATCGCAACGAACTTTTTGGTGGCGACATGGCTTGGCGCGAATTTTCGGCCACTGCTATGCAGATGGAAAAAGCGTTGCCATTGGATGACCCCCAGCAAGCTCTAGCCAAATTTTGGAAACTGCAAGGATTCAATGAGCGCTATACGGCGCTCACACCCGAAGAGCGCGACACACTGGACAAAGATTTTCCAGTCATTGTCAAACTTTTACCCAACAATGAGAGGGTATGGCTTGCGTATTTGGAATATTTGCTTGTCAAAGCGGACGCGTTAGAGCGTGGCAATCAAAAAAATATGGCATTGGAAACATATCGTTTGTTTGATGCCGCCATTGTGGAATGTAAAAAGCTGAATCCCCAAAGCATTGCCGCGCCAATTCTTCTTGTGCAGCGACTTGAGGGGATGAAGTTTCGCAACGAACCAGGAGTGAAGCAAGCTGATTTGGACGCGGCATTTAAAGCCATTATGGATCAAGCTCCCAGGTTGGCGCAGGATAGAAAACTGACTTTGGCCGCCGCCGGAGCTATTTTTCAAGGCAGGTCTTTCGAAGCGAACAACAAGGGAATGGAGTTGTTGGAAAATCGATTGAAGGCTTTTCCAAATGACGCCGTTACACAACGAATTTATCTCAATATCGCTCGAGGCATGAGCACCGGAATTGGCCGCGAGACTGCCATGACCGTTTTTGAACAACCCAATCTTCCAACTTCGGTTGAGGCACTTTCGCAGCAGGGCGCGCGCGAAGCGGCCGCGGATTTGTTGTACACAATCGCTTTCGAAGATTGGCGCAAAGCGAAGGATGAAACCGACAAGAAGGCAAAACTGGAACTGGTGCATCAGATGCGCGACAAGGTGCTTCAGTTTTTCACGGCGCAGGCTCTTTCTCTCATGGTTGAAGATATTGAAGCGCGTACAGCGCTCGCCGATGGCAACGCGAACGATGCTGCCGCGCGCTTTGACGCGTTGCTGAAAAAGATTCCAGATCCGACTCAGGAAATGTATTTTTACGCCGGCTTTGCAAACATACTCCGCAATCAGCCAGGAACCGCGCTGTCTCTTGTGAACCGCGGACTGGAACGCTATCCGAATTTTCCTCCGTTGCTCAATCTCAGCGTTCGTCTGAGTGGTGGAATGGGTCGCACCGAAGACGCTCGAAAAGCGTTGCAAAAATTGATTGAATTAAATCCCGATGACGCGGATGCAAAAGCAAGTTTGGCGTTGATTGGTGATGGAACAAAAACAGATACTGAAGCCGCCGTGAGTCGATCAAGCAACGCCTTGACCGTGGAGATTGGAAAGGCGGAACGGTTGATGATGAAAAAGGATTTCGACGGCGCGATTGCGTTGTTGGCAAAAGCGTTGGCCGCGAATCCGAAGGAAGTAAGGTTGTACGAGGCCCTTTGTCAAATCAATATCGTGAAAAATGATATTCCAACAGCTCAGTCATTTATTGAAAAGGGCTTGGCGCTTGATCCTAAAAATGCTTATTTCTTGCAGATGAAAGCGATCACAAGTAGCGAGGATCCTATTGAGCGAATTCTGACCTCAATTCGGTTGTTGTATCCAGATCCGAAAGATCAAGCTTTACAGATGTATCAAGCGCTTTCGGGCGCCATGTTTAAAATGCGGCAAGCAACTGCAGCCATGAAGCCGGAACAAATCAATGCTGCTATGAAAGAGCAAATGGATCACTGCGAAAAGTTGCTCGGTCCAGCTCTGGAAGCGGCTCTTGCCGCGGATCCAAAAAATATTGGGGTTCTGGAAATAGCGGCGACTGACGCGGCTGATCAAAAAGATTTCACTGCCTTTGACAAATATGTGGCAGCCATAGCCGCGACAGGTGATCTTGGGCTTGCGGCAACCATTCAATCCCGTCTGTTGATTAGCCAAGACAAATTGGGGGAGGCCCTGGCTGTGTTGCAAGACGCCCGTAAAAAAGGCGATCAGAATCCGATCATGTTGCGTCAACTTGGAATGTTGTATGAACGAATGGGCAATATTGATCCCGCAATTGAATTGATTCGTGAAAGCTATGACCGTAGACCCAACGATGCCACCACGGCTCGGCTGTATGCGGAATTTCTTCAACGCAGTGGTGATCGGCAAAAGGCTTTGAAGATCTTGCAGCAGGTCGCGCGTATTAACCCTGACGACAACGAATTAATGCTGTCGTGGCTTGACTTGGAAGGTCAAATTGGTGATCGATCTGGCGCGTTTGGTTTACGCAAACGTTTGTACAAAGAGCGGCCAGCTTTGTCCAAAAATTCCTTGGCGCTTGCGCGCATGTTGTTGGAAACCCCAAGCGATCCGAATTTAATGCTTGACAACAACGGGGCTCAAAAATTTACAGAGCAAGATCTGCGCGATGCCGCCACGCCGAAAATGCAACAGCAACTCGCCGCTGCTGCGAAGGCCAATTTGGATATGGGCTTTGAAATCATCAAGTTCCTGCAAGAGGCGGCGCCTGCAGATACGGAACTTTCCCTCATCAACGCGCGCGCACTTAAGAAATATGGAAGTGAAAAAGAAGGCGAAGCTGCAATGCGACGAGATATTGCTCGACTTGATGCCGCCAAATTGAAAAGTATGGAATTATGGGTTGGACTTGGCGTGTACCTAGATGAAAGCGCAAAGCCCGAGGAGGCCCGTCTTGCATTTGATGAAGCGCGAAAGCAGCAGGATCCCAAAATCATGTCGGCCGATGTTCGAATTGCGGATTATTGGTTTAGTCGAGGACAATGGAAAAATGCGCGGGACTCTCTTGAGAATGTGGTTCAAGCCGACACCACCATCGACGCATCCACATGGATGAGATTGTCTGAAATTTGCAGTCGCTTGCGTGACTTTGACGCGTCTGAGAAATATTTACTGAAGGCCGCAAGCCAAAACGCGCCGAAAGAAACTCTCGCCACGATTGAGCTGTTGAGAGCAGCAAATCTTGAAGGACGAGGGGAGTTGGCGGTTATGAAGGGTGATATTGCGACGGCCGAAAAGGAATTCGAGCAAGAGCGGATTGTGTTGTTGCACGCGACCGAAATTCTTCCCAATTCGGCGCAAGGCTGGATTTCACTTTCCGACTTTGAGCGGAAGATGTATCAACGTACGCATGATCCAAAATTAATTCTGGCTGCTGAAAAAGCAGCGGATAGAGCGACGGATATTTCAATGGGTTACTGGCCAAGCATTCAAAATAAAGAGAGGGTGTTAATCGAGCAAGGCAAAGAGAGTGAAGCCATTGCCATTGTCGAAAAATTCTTATCTCTTTCGCCGCAAAATGTTGATGCTCGGCGTGATTTGATTCAATTGTTGTATCGAACCAATGCTTTGCAGCGCGCAATTGATTTGGCGCAAGATGGTTCTCGTATGAATCCCCGCGACGCTTCATGGCAGACCATGATTGGAACTTTGCAATTGCAAAAGAAGGATTTTGTCAGAGCCTCGGCCGCATTTGATGCCGCATTTGTGATTCAGCCTGAAATTGAGCAACTTTTAAACAGCGTGAATCAGCGATTCAATGGAGATAAAAAAGATTGGGAAGGCGCGTTGAAATTACTTCGAGCCAACGCCAAGTTGGTTGCCGTGTCGCCCAAAGCGCAAATTTTATTAGCCGTGGCCTTAGTGAATTCAGGTCAACGAGAAGCTGGTCTTGCCGCGATGCGAACAGGATATAAAACCATATCGGAGGGCGTGGCATCCGGTGTAATGACGCCAGACGAATGGGGAATGTGGTATTCCGGTCTTGGTCAATGTTTTGACAAAAAGCCGCAAGAATCCGAGGCCTTCTTGAAGGCGCTTGTTGGAAAGTTGGAGCTGAGCTATTGGAATTGCAACGGTCTTTCCGCGCTTTACGCAAATGTGGGAAGCTCTGGAACGCAACAATCAATTCAGTGGCTGGAACAAGCTGCAAAGTTAGCCAAAGCCGCTGGAGGTCCTGATGCCAATCAGTTGGAAGCGGTTGCTCTTTTGCAAATTGGTAATTTGTATTACAAAGAGAACGATTTTTCGAAGTCAACTGAATACTTTGAAAAAGCCTTGCTCTTGATTCCAAACAATGCGAGCGCAATGAATAACGCGGCGTATTTAATCGCAAAGTCTGGCAGCAATTCGACGCGAGCGGTTGAATTGGCTCGCAAGGCAGTTGAATTGAATCCAAATACAGACGACTTTCTAGACACTTTGGGTTTCGCTCTTTTGAAAGACGGAAAAGCTGGTGAAGCCATGGAGCCTTTGCAAAAAGCCATCGTTCTGACGCAGAAACCTGGTTCAATGATCCATTTGGCTGAGGTATTTATTCAATTGAAACGCCCAGCGGAAGCGAAGGAATATTTGGAGAAAGCGAAGGCGAAATCTCCCACAAGTGAGCAATTGGCAGAAATAAAGACACTGGAATCCAAACTGAATTGAAGGAGAACTTCCCATGACTCGAGCAGCACTACCAACATCCGCCCCCAGCACCAAGCCCGCCGCCGCGCCGCGCCCCAAGCCCGCAGCTATTTCGCTTGATCCAGTTCGATTGCTGCGGCAAAACATGTGGGGAATTATTTCCACATTGGTCATAGGCGCCATACTGGGAGTGATTCTGAATTATGTATTTTTGTACACATATCAAGTGTGGAGCGGAACTGTCTTTTTAGAAATTCGCAACCAACTGAAAGATGCCAAGGCTCTCAATGCCGAAGACTTGGGATCCGAAGAAGCCGTTATTCGTTTGGCGCAGACCGAAGTTGCGCGCATGATGAGCCGTGACAATATTAAAATGGCTCTTGCGAACGACGATGTGCAAAAAACGGAATGGAGCCAAGGCGTGGCATTCCGAGACGAAAAAAAAATATTCAATATTGATGAAGCGGCTACCGAACTTGAAAATGATTTGCGCGGATCCCACAAGCGCGGAACACAAATTTTCACGCTTGCTTGGAAGGCCCACAATCCAGAAGATGTTCCCGTTGTTCTCAACGCGGTCGCCAGCACGTATGTGAACCAAGTTCGGGCCAACGAGGACAACCGTTTCGCCACCATTCTTCGGGTGTATGAGGCAAACCAGAAGAAATTGGATGATCAAATTGCGGCTAAGAAGCAGGAAATTCAAAAGTTTGTCAAAGAACGCAACATGACAAGTTTGAATGAGTCATCCAGTGAAAATTCTCGGGCATTGGAGAAATTGCGGGAGGGAATTGCCAACACAACCAGTGAGCT
>CAIUGT010000132.1 GCA_903898755.1 uncultured bacterium
CAATTGGCCGCAACTTCATGCGCAATCAGTCGTGGAATTCAAGCAGCATTAAGCCCACATCGTTGTAGTCCACTTGGCCGTCTTTATTCAAGTCGCCACAACCAGGCGCGGTGCATTCTCCAAAGTTCAACAGCAGGTTTGAAAGATCCGCGGTGTTCACGTAGCCATTGCGATCCAAATCCGCGGTAAATGCGGCGCTGACATATGGAGTCAGCCAAGACATGTATGGACTGTCAACGCCGTTGACTGGCGCAAGACTGAAATCAGTTGCGTTGAACGCGCCTTGACCATTGGCGGTGTTGTCCGCGACAGAGGACCACCATGTCCAGCCAGCCCAGACATCGGAATTGCTTTGCATGTATTGCAACACGCCTTCTGTTGAGCCAGCCACTGCCGACTCGCATGTTGAATTGTTGCCAGAACCAAACTCGCCCAAGAATAACTTCTTGCCATTGGTTCTTGCCCACGATGTCACGCTTGAGAGCAGTGACTCGCCATCACTGCTTAAGCATGATTGGGTTGTGCCCGCGTATTGATTGTCAAAGTATTGATGAACCTCAATCACGGTCTTGTTCAGGGAATCGCTGACATTCAGCATGGCCACAGCGTTAGTGGAGGAGCTGCTGCTAGTCGAATCCTTTGCAGTTGCCCATGACCACGCGCCAGTATAAAAATTACCTGGGCAGGTGATCCAATTCTGGGCTCCAGTTGCGCGAATAGCTGTAATAGCCGCGTTCGCATTTATGACCCACTGCGCGGTTGTCATGGATTGACCATTGCTGTCATATTGGCCAGTTGGTTCATTCATTAAACCAAACACAACACCTTGGTCATCTTTATACAGTGTGGCCAACTTGCTCCACAAGTCAGAAAATGCAGCCACAGGAACGTTTGATGTTCCAATGGCCATGGTGCTCCATGAAGCGCCGTTGTCGATGTTGCGCTTGTTGTAATTGTGCACATCAAGCAGAACGGTTGCACCGGTGGCCCTTAATGCCGCCACTGAACTTTGTAGCAGAGAAAGATAACTGCTATTGAATGCGCCGTTCATGGTTGGTTGCAATCGTTCCCACAAGAATGGCAAACGAATAATGTTCATTCCCTTGCCAACGTAGTAGGAAGTTTGCGTGCCAGTTGGAAACGCATAATTAATGCCGTTGGATCCAGGCAATGTCGTT
Source organism: uncultured bacterium (assembly GCA_903898755.1). GTDB lineage: Bacteria > Planctomycetota > Phycisphaerae > Phycisphaerales > SM1A02 > SYAC01. The sequence goes on from CAIUGT010000132.1 coordinate 1,179, forward strand.
GGCGAGTATTCCGCACCACACAAATTCACGCCGTAAAATGGTCCAAAGGTTGACGCATCTGCATTTTTGCTTGCATCGTCAATGGTGGGTTCAACCGTCCTCACTTTCAATGGAATAAGCACAGAGCGAAACGCCGGATTCGCTGGCGTGAAGCGCACGAACTGCGTTGAAGTTCCTTCTGTTGGAACGATCGATGAATCCTTCCATGCGAAGGTGCCCGCCATTGGAAGACGCGAGAGCGCGAACTCCACTTTGCCACCCAAAAGGCTGCACTTTGAAAGTGGGCTTCCACGTACCAACAAGCTGGATCTGGGTGACTCCACAACTCGTTCGCCCTGAATGCCGCCACCATAAGAGCCACTTGTTGTGGTTGAAATCATTGGCGCCAGATAGGGTGTAAGAAACGCAAGTTTTTCGGTGTTTACAGTTTTGAAATCATCCAAAACCATTCCGCCAGTATCTGAACTGTCGGCATTATAAGTAAACCAAGTGAAGCTGATGCCTTTGCCACCATTGGGCATCATGTCAACAGCTGTGGCATCCTTCAGGCCGTCAATGTTGGTGACCAAATCCCAGTCGCCACCCATGTAGTGCAGCAGCGCATCCAGCCATTGATTGTCAGAGGTAATTAACTGAGCAGGAGTGACCGAGGTCGCCGTGCCGCCACTTGAACAACCCATTGCAAGGGAATCATCGATCCAATACTGCAGATCGCCGCTGTAACTTGTCGAACCCGGCGTGACGGGGGTATAGCCGGAATTTCCGGAAAGCCAACTTCCTAATTCTCCAACATGAATTGGCGCGGTGTTGTTCTCAACCAAGAAGCCCCAGAATGGCTCCCAAGCTTGAACGCTTAAATTATATGGATAAGACTTTCCTGATGGCGGATTATAATTACAGGATCGTGGAAACCATGGCAATGGATTTTCTGGATGTCCCGTCTTTGTGGCATCGCTGTTGTAGTAACAAATATACGAAGTGCTTTCGGGATAATCATGGATTGAATAAATAACCTTGTTCGCATAATCCGTTCCCGTGCCCACTAAAATTGTATTTGCGCCTTTCAGATTCGCTCCCCAGTGTGAGTAGCCCATGCCCGAAAGTGTTGCCGTTGTGCTTGCCCACTGAGTTCCTTCCACCATAATCAACATTCGCGGGGCGACACTATAAATGGTTTGACCGCATCTCTGGGCGGCATAGTTCCAAGCCTCGCCTGGGGTTGTTGCCGAGACATAATCACTCACGGCTAGCCAAGCGCAACCTGTTGCGTTGCCGGTAGGTTTTTGCTTTGGTTCATTGAAAAGATCACAAGCAATTACGGCCGCGTATGGGTCATTGGTTGGATTGCTATACCGAGTGGCCAGCATTTCCCATGTGTCAAGCCAACGCTGCTCATTGTCATATGAATACTGAGACTCGGTGGATTTATACCAAAGAGGTTCATTTGTATAGTCGTCGTTATTTTGGGAGTGGCAATCTAAAATAATCTTTAAGCCATTCATGCCCGCGCGTTTCACAAATGCGTCCAGGCACAAAAGCGGAGTTTTCATAACCGGTTTCCCGCCCAATGTCGCATTCCAAGAGACAACCAGATCGTTGTTGGCGCGAGTACCGCTGTCGTTTAATTCGCCCCATTGTCCGTTTATATAATCTGGCGCAGCTCCACTTTCGGAGACCATGTTGTCAATTGAAAACGGAACTCGAATGGTGTTAAAGCCCATGCTCTTGATTTGATCGATCATGTCGCCGTAGTCACGCGCCCAGGTTCCGTGTGGCACGCCAATAGCTGTTTCAAAACCAGAAAAATTCACGCCAGTCATGCGGCAGTACCCGCCAGTTTGATCAACGATTTGGTTGCCCACTGTATAGAGACCGCCATAGGGATCCACTGACAAAGTGGCCGCAGGATTATTCATGGGCAATTCTTGCGGAATAAGAATTTCTTGAGGCAGGTCTATGTTGGCTGGCAACTGTTGCGCGTTCTCACGCTTACCGCCGGCAACCGCAAGTTGACCCGCAAGTGTGGCCAGGGTCACGGAAAGAAGAAGCGAGCAAGATTTCAGACCGTTTTTTCCAGCAACATTTTGATGTGACATAAATACACTTTCTTTAGTGAAAAATAGAGAACCCACAGGGGTTCGTATAAACAACCGAATCCGTCGGCTTGCAGGTGACAACAAAAGGCTCTACGCAAAGCAATGTGAAGTCATGTTTTTGGTTTGCAGTTTTCACAACTCAAACACGCAGTATCAAATCAAATTCAAAAAAAGGAATCAATCGATTTGACGACACAATACATGCCGGGACTGACTTGGCAAGATAAATATGAAATTATTTCTGATTCACTTGGCGCACATGAAATGACCAATAACTTTATCGAAGCGCGTTTGCGTTTAAAATCACATTGCGCCGCAAGAACGGAATGAGCAGCAAGCCGGGCGCAGCCGCCACAATTGATAGTCCATAGAAGGATTGGTAATCCAAATTTTTCAGCATCCAGCCGCTGAGGACGCCGATCAACGTGTTGCCAATGGCCATGACCGAGGTCAGCAGCGCGTACTGCGTTGCCGTGGCGCGCACATCGCAAATGCTCATCATGAAGGCCACAAAAGCGCACGTGGCCAAGCCGCCGCAAATGCTCTCTATAGATAGAACAACC
>CAIUGT010000133.1 GCA_903898755.1 uncultured bacterium
ACTTCGCTCATGCCCTTTTTAAACTCGTTAATGCTCTTGCCAAAACTGCGTGCAACTTCAGGCAGGCGACGTCCAAAGATGAGCAGGGCGACGGCGAGCAGAATCACCCACTCAAAGCCGGATGGCAAGCCAATGGCGAGCAGGGAAGAAAAATGGGTTGCTAGGAAAGTTTGCATGCAAATATGGTAACCGACTTCGCCAAAATCGCTATTTTCTCCACATGCCCATTTTCAACTATCGCAAATTCTCTCTCGCCTTCATGAGCGCCGCGCTGGCGTTGCCAGTTTTGTTTTTCGGCGCTTGCAAAACAGAAGAGCCCACTCCAGAACCCACTCCTGATTACACGCGCCAACTTGGTCCAGGCGAAAGTGGATTACGGAAATTAGGTCCGAATGATCCGCTTCCAGATATCGGCGCCGCATGGCGCGTGCGCGATCCATTCTTGAACAAGGCCCTCGCCTATTCGCAGGGTTGGTTTCAAATGCCATCAAGCAAAACCAAATTTCCATTCATGAATGTGTGCACATGGGATCAATCGTCATCCAGCATTGTGGCCTTCCAACAAATCTTGAAAGACAGCAAATCAGAGGCTGATTTTGTTGGCGCTGTGAAACAGAATTTTGAAATTTGGCAAACCGTTGGATGGAACGGCAAGGGCACCGTGTTGTTCACCGGTTATTACAGTCCGGAGTTTCAAGGCAGCATGACCGCGACGGACGAGTTTAAATTCCCGCTCTTCAAGCGTCCCGCGGATCTTGTTACTGATCCCGCAACTGGCGAGCCAAAGGGTCAGCGCGCCGCCGATGGTTCGGTGCATCCATATCCAACGCGCGCCGAGATTGAATCAAGCAACATGTTCAAGGGCACGGAGCTTGTGTACTTGCGCAGCGCGCTTGACGCGTACATCGTGCAAGTGAATGGCAGCGCCAAAATTATTATGCCCGATGGCAAACCGATGTTCGTTGGCTATGCCGGCAAAACGGATCGGCCGTACTCCGGTCTTGGCAAAGCATGCGTGGACTCTGGATTAATTCCAAAGGACAAGCTGTCGCTCAAGGCGATCATGGACGAGTACAAAAAAGATCCCGCGAAAATTTCCGCCATGATGGCAAAGAACGAGTCGTATGTGTTCTTCGCAACATACGAGGGCGGCAATTGGCCCGCCGGCTCGCTTGGTTTCAAGGTCACCGAGAAGGAGACTTTGGCCACCGACAAGAAGGTGTATCCAGCGGGCGGCGTGGTGTTGGTCGACACGCAAGGCATTGATTTTGGCGGGAAAAAGCAGCGTTTCCTGAAGTTCATGCTTGATCAAGACACGGGCGGCGCCATTCAAGCGCCGGGTCGCGCCGACATTTACATGGGTATTGGTCCAGCCGCGGAAATTCTTGCGGGCGGCCAATACGCCGAAGGCACCATGTATTACTTCTTCCTCAAGCCTGAAGTGACAAGCCAATATCCGCTGCCCGCGTCCAGCAAATCTGGGGCGGCACCAGCGGCCAAGGCTGCGGCACCTGCAACGGATGCGCCTGCGGCAAAGTCTTCCAAGAAGGCTGGCGTGAAACCACCAGCGCCAGCACCTGCTTCGCCAAAGTAATTTCGAAGCAGATTTATCTATGATTTCTTCACGTGCGTGTGTCACAACACACGCACGTTTTCTTTTGCATTTGCATAGAGCAATGTGAAAGGCAAGTTTGCGTGGCACGGTTGCAATTGCGTGCGCCAACAATTCAAATGGTGTTAGATGATTTCCTTGCGTTCACTCCGGCGCAACTTCATACTGGCACGAACGTGTAACGCGTTACTGATCGTCGTATCAATGCCGAAAGTGTCGTGTGCCAGTCACCAACAGTGTCACGCCGCGATTCTTGCACAGCGTCTCAGTGTCGCCATCACGCTTGCTGCCGCCTGGGTGCACCAGACATTTCACGCCGGCATCAATCAATAAGCGCGGGCCATCATCAAATGGAAAGAACGCGTCGCTTGCGGCGGTAACAACCATGGTGTTTGCATGTGCGATTGAGGCCTGCAATTTCAATTGCGCTTTTTCAATCGCGTGCTTGCATGAAGCCACGCGATCCATTTGACCCGCGCCCGCTCCCCACAATGTTTGCCCTGATCCCACGCACACCGCATTGCTTTTCAAGTGCTTTGCAATCACAGCTAAAAATTCCGCGTCGCGCTTCAATGCATCGCTTGGCGCTGGTCCCGCGGTCAATTTAAAATCAGCAGCGTCATCAACGGTGCCGTCACTTTCTTGAACCAATACACCGCCAGGCACGCTTCTCAGTTGCAATGCATTTGATGTGGCGCGGCGCATGGAACCCACCGCAAGCAAGCGGACATTTTTCCACCTTGCGGCCAAAATCGCTATGGCTTCTGGCTCAAAAGACTCCGCAACCACCACTTCCAAAAAACGATCGGGTTTGGCAATGTTCGAGGCGTCAGCGGCGGTGAGCCGCGCGGAAATTGCAACAATTCCGCCGTACGCCGCCAATGGGTCGCCCGCGTACGCCTTGTCAAAAGCATCCGCGGCGTTCGCGCCAATCGCGGCGCCGCACGGATTGGTGTGCTTCACTACGCATGCCGCAACCTGATTCACACTTGCGTTGTTTGTTTGCACTGCGCCAACATGCGCAACGAATCCCTGGGCACTTGCGCCCGCGTTCGGCGCGCCGCCGCTTGCATTCACGTTGTGAGTGGTCAACGCCACCAAGTCTTTGACCAACTCAAACGCCGCCGCAGCGTCCAAAATATTGTTGTACGAAAGCGGCTTGCCTTCCACAGTTTGCGCGTCAACAATCGCGCCATCTGTCTCCGCCGCATTGCGATACAGCGCCGCCGTCTGATGCGGATTTTCTCCGTAACGCAATTGCGCTGAGCGTTTCAAAGACACTTGCATTGTTTCGGGCAATTCACGCACTTCATCATGCGCAACTGATTTCACCGGAGAGACACCCGCATGTGTCGCTGGTTGCGCGCTTGCCGCAACAGTATTTTTATTTTGATCTACGCCTTGATTCGCAAGCGTTCCAAGCATCCACGCAGCGATCATGGTGTCGTACTTCGCGGTGTGATCAAACGCCTCGGCCGCTAATTGCTTGCGCAGCGGCAGTGTGGTCGCGCCGCTATTGGCGGCCATTTCATTCATCACTCTCGCATATTGATCTGGCGTGGTCACCACCGTTACAAATTCATAATTCTTTGACGCGCTGCGAATCATCGCCGGTCCACCAATATCAATTTGCTCGATCGCCTCTTCTTCGGTGACGCCAACTTTTGCAATGGTGTTGGCGAATGGATACAAACTCACGCACACCAAATCAATCGGGACAATTCCGTGCTCTTTCATGGACGCAACATGCTCTGGCACATCGCGCCGACCTAGCAATCCGCCATGCACTCGCGGGTGCAGTGTCTTCACGCGGCCGTCCATCATTTCTGGAAAGCCAGTTAATTTTTCAATGGCCACAACCGCAATGCCCGCGGCCATAAGCGCTTTTGCGGTTCCGCCCGTGCTCACAATTTCAACGCCGTTGGCCGCCAATGCTTTCGCAAATTCCACCACGCCACTCTTGTCACTCACAGAAAGCAACGCGCGTTGAATTGGATTTGTCTGTTTCATGCGGCGGATGCAATCAATCGACATTTCATTTGTGCTGCCGCTTTCATGCGCGCGACGCAATCATCAGGGAGTGCTTTCGCCCGCGCCAGGCGCGTCATCTTTTGCAGGCTCGGTGGCAGACGCATCGGTCGTCCCATCTGCGCCAGCCTCTTTGACAGCCGCGGGAATTGTTTGTGCGGACTGTGGCGCAGCAGTGGGCTTCATCATTTCAATCGGCTTCAACTGCTGCACGCGGCCGTCATCGCACAGCAACATAATTGTTCCGTCCATTGAAGCGGTCGAAGCCACCCATTTCGCGCTTGGAAACTGCGCCGTCGCGGTTATGCCGCCGGCCTTTGTCTCAACCAAACTCATGGTGCGGCTCGCATCGTCCCATGTAATCAAGCCGTCTTTGGTGCGAGTGATTGCGTTGCCAGTGGCCTTTGATTTCCACATAACCAATCCATTCACTTTATCGCCAGGCGCGGTGCTGAAGGCCATCAATCCCTGTTCGGGAACTTGCAACACCACCATGTCCCCAACTGCAAGTGGGGGGTTGGTCAAAGCAACTTGGTTGAACCAATCCCACTTTGATAATCCGGACGACAAATCAATCGCATGCAATGATTGATCTTTTCCAGCCACATACGCAATGCCATCGCAAATGGATGGCTTGCTTACAAATGGCGCGTTGCTTTTGTATTTCCAAATCGGTTTCGAATTGTTCGCGTCGTAGAGACAAATTTCACCGCCAGTACTCACGGTTAAAATGCCAAAGCCACTCACAAACACTGGCGGCGTCACCACTTTGCCGACGGACATGGCTCCGAACGCTTCAATGCATCGGGCGCTTCTGCGTTGACCGCGCTGTTTATTGGAGTCGTAGTCTCCAGCCGCGGTGCGCTTGGATGCGATATCTGTGACATTGGATTCAACCAGTTTCATCCAAATGACGCGCCCTTCGGAATCACCAAACACAACATAATTACCGCTGGTTGCGCCCGCCGTCGCAGGAACTCTTCGCAGTGATTCTTGAGTCAATAACGTTCCATTGCTGTCTTCAAAGGCAACAGTGGCGGCATCGGTCAGCGCCACGGCAGCAGAAGTAATTCCCGCTGGCAGCATGTTGACGCTGAAAATTTTGTCCAACTTGCTCTGCGTGGATCCTTGCCACAGCACAACGCCGGTGTCGGATTTCACGCGCGTCACAATACCGAATTGATCCCACGCAAAAATTTCCTTGTCATCAAGGCTCATTCCAATAATTGCGCTGGCCGATTTATGTGGAATTTTTGTTTGCCACAGATTGCGCAATCCAAGTGGCGTGATGCTTTGTGGGCTGGCGATAAAATTTGCCACGGCCTGGTCCTTCATCGTGTCCAAATTATTTTTTGATGCGGACGATTGTTCAGTTGATTGAACATTCCCCTGGGATATGTCATGGCCATCTTGCGCCAGTGCCGCGGAAGTCAGAAGTGAACTCGCTATGAAAGCCATGCTGGCACAAGTTGAAAATTTGAACTGGGTCATTGAAATTGGTTCCACAACAAGAAGTGCGTTTGAGAGGTTGAAAGTGTATAGAAAATGCTCTTAGTTCATTGCGCAGTCTGATGGGTCAATTGCACATGCTCAATTCACAACCAAGGTTGGCCAGATACGCAATTGGTCGCTTCGGTGCACAAAATAAAAAATTTGCCCTAAAAAGGAGATCAGCCGAACCCTTTCTGAGTCTCGGCTGACCGCCCTTTCCCTTATTCCCTCAACCTGCTCGATTCGCTTAAATTGGCACTCGGCTTTTCAGCCCAGCGACCAGAGAGAGTTCCCTTTCCCTCATAGTCTTAATTTTGATTAGAGGTCCCTTTTCCTCACCTCAAAAGCCAAACAACATTTCGCGAGTCAAACAAGTGAAGTAAGAATTTAATCTTACAGAAACATATTCGCATGTAAACCGCAAAAGTGTTCCTGAACTATTTGATTTTTTAAAATTATTTCTAGACCTTCCAAATCCCAAAATTTGAACTAAAAAGCCACTTTTTAACTCGATCACCGCACTAGAAAATCAAAAATATCGCTTCAATCCTGTTGATTTTTGACCCAGCCTTTGGTTCAAGCCTTGTTTTGAGGAAAATTCCATTCAATTCCAGGTTCATAGCCCAACAACGCATACAACTCTTTGCGCGTTTGCATTTGAGGCAGGACGTTCTTTACCGATCCATGCTGTTTCAGGGAAGCCAATCCGCGGGTCACTTCACCCATGGCTAGTCGCATCATGCTCAACGGATAAATCACCAGCGAGTACCCAAGTTCGCCAAACGCAGTCGCCGAAATATCCGGCGTCTTTCCAAACTCCGTCATGTTGGCCAGCAAATATCCAGGCGAGCCTTTTGCAAAATCTTTGAACTCAACTTCGCTTTGCAACCCCTCTGGGAAAATGGCGTCCGCGCCCGCTTCTCTATAAAGGTTGGCGCGCTTCAGCGCGTCGGCAAAATCCGTCACGTGGCGCGCGTCAGTGCGCGCGATAATCACAAAGTCGGAATGCAATTTGTATTTCGCCATCGCGCTAATTTTGTCGGCCATGTCCGCTGCGCTGATTAATTCTTTACCGTCCAAATGTCCGCAGCGCTTTGGAAAAACTTGGTCTTCAATATGCAGCGCTGCTGCGCCCGCGCGTTCGTATTCCACAATGGTTCGCACGCAACTTTCCACTTCGCCGTAGCCAGTGTCTGCGTCGGCGATCACGGGCAAGCCGCTGGCGTCCGCAATTTCGCGAATCGTTCGGCACATTTCCGTCAGCGTGATGAGCCCAATATCTGGAAAGCCAGCCACATTCGCCGTGGCGCCGCCAGATATATAAACCGCTTCAAATCCCGCTTTTTGAACAGCTTTTGCAACCAGCGCGTTAAAGGCTCCTGGCGCCATGACAACGCCTTTGTCCATCAGAGCGCGCAGCACTGCGCCTTGGTGTTGTGGCGCGCTCCGGGCGTTATTGGAATTATTCGTATTTGATTTCTTGGATTGTGGTTCGCTCATTGTGTTCTTCATTTTTTCATATGACAAATAATTTTATATTCACACCATATGTGTGATGTGCATTATTGCGGCTGCTTTTTAAATTGGTACGGACCCTTGGTTGCGCCCCAAACTTGTTTCCCCGCGCTGTCAAATCCTCGATCCCAAATTGTAATTTCTTGTGGCGTCACCGTCACTTCACTCGTGGCGTACGCCGCGCCTTGTTGAGTGCTTTCGCATGCTTGGCCAACAGTCCCGCCGCTCCATTGCGTGGCTGATTTCGCTTTCAGCTTCACGACACAACCAGAACAGGGCATCAATTGTGAAGGCAGCAGTTGATTCAATGGATGGTCTTGCTTCCAGGCCCCAGCGTATTGCTGTGTGTCGCCAGGCAATTCAAACACCAGGCTTGCAACCGCGCCGTCATCATGGTGAACTAAGTGATACACGCGCTGTCGATTGGGCTGATCAGCGGTTTCGCGCATGGCCTGTTCAACATAAAGCCATCTCCCGTCAAGCCGATCCGTCCATATTGGCTTCATATGCAGCACAATATCCTTGTAATCAGGGTCCGCCTTGCTTTGCTCCGTATTGGAAAAGGAACCCGACATCCAACTGCAAATTTGGTTCACTTGCTCGCTATTTTGATATGGAAGCGGGGGCTCATACTGCGTCACTGTTCCGCAAGCAGCAAGCGCACAAATAGCTATCAACTGGGCGATTTGTTTCATAATCGGATGCTAGCATCGAACGCTTTCATACCTGACCCACTGGAGAAATCATGAGCACAACAACGTCAACCCCCAAGCAACCTGACACACGCGGACTCGCCGGCCAATCTGCTGGTGAAACATCCGTGTGCGCCGTCACGCAAACCGAACTTTTATATCGCGGCTATGAAATTGCTGACCTTGCTGCAAACGCAACTTTTGAAGAGGTCTCGTTTTTATTGTTGATGGGGCACAAGCCCAGCGAAGTTGAGTTGAAGAAATTCAAACGCGATGTGATTGCTTTGCGCGCGGTGCCCACTTCTGTGCGTGAGGCCGTTGCCAAGTTCGCCGTGAGTTGCCCCAACGCTCATCCCATGAGCGTGTTGCGAACTGGTGTGAGTTTGCTTTCCCATGTGGACACGGATTGCGAGGACAATTCACCCGCTGCTGAATTGCAGAAGAGCATGCGCTTGCTTGCGCAAATTCCAACGCTGATTGGAATTTGCCAGCGTTCCCGCGAAAATAAGCCCATTCTGGAACCAGACGCCACGCTTGGTCATGCCGCAAATTTGTTGTGGCTTATCAATGGCCGCAAACCAAGTGAACTAGAGGCGCGCATTATGGATGTCAGTCTAATGCTGTACGCCGAGCACGATTTCAACGCCAGTACGTTTGCGTGCCGAGTGATTGCCAGCACCGAATCCGATTTGCACAGCGCAATTTGCGGCGGCATTGGCGCTCTTAAAGGTCCGCTTCACGGTGGCGCCAACGAGATGGCCATGGAAATGCTCAAAGAAATCAATCACGACTGCGCAGGCGGCGCCATCACGGTTGAAGCGTGGATGCAGCGAGCATTTCTTGAGAAGCGAAAACTCATGGGCTTTGGTCACCGTGTTTATAAGAACGGCGATCACCGCGCGGGCATTCTTCGATCATGGGGACTTCAGCTCGCTGAGCAACTTGGTCCAGACGCCAAGAAGTGGTTTGACATTGGCGATCGTGTGCAAGCCATCATGTTGAAAGACAAGGCCATTCACCCCAATGTGGATTTTCCTTGTGGCATGACGTATTTTATTCTTGGCATTCCAGTGCCGCAATACACCCCAATTTTCGTTGCCAGTCGCATTACGGGTTGGGCCGCGCATGTCATGGAGCAGCATGCCAACAACAGAATTATTCGTCCCCTAGCCGATTACAAAGGTCCAGCGCCACGCAAGTGGAAGGCGTAAATTTTTTATCTGTAGTCAGATTTCACAATAAGGCGAGCCATTTATTCCGCCGTGTCAAAAGACGCGGCGGTTTTTTATGCGCATGCACGATTGTGGCGCAATGTGAAGTATGCAAAATAAAAAGGGGACGAGCCTCTTTTCAAAGACTCGTCCCCAGTGCTGTGCGGACCATGCCCTCCGTGGCCCGCAATTGTGTTCGATTCAAGATGCTGCGTTCCCGCGCAAACATCTCGCTATGGAGCGGTCTCCCTTAAAAACCGCCGCCAATCGAACTTCTGATTCATGGTGTTCCCCCTACACCATGCTTTTCCTTACACAACTCTTCGGCCCTTTTTCCAAAGAGTGAATCAGATTCAGTAACACGCATTCAGTCTTGTGACTCAATGCGAAATTTGTGAAATTAGTTGCGTCGGCGACCGGACAGCAGAGCTGCAAGGCCCATTAAAGCGGCAGCGCCAGGTGTTGGTACACCAAATGTCCAAGCTTCTTGAGTGCCATTCAAACCATCAAAGGTTGAATCAAATGTCCAAACCTTTCCACTTGTGGTGTACTTGGTTTGAGCATCGCTCTTCAAGTTCAAGCTCGCAAGTGTGTACATGGTTGTTCCACCTGTTTGCGCTGTTGACTTGCCAGTGGTGTCGCCCCACACGCTCATTTTCACTGCAGATCCACTTGCCAAAATGTCGCTGCATTTCAAAGACCAACGACCAATCATGACCAATTTATCTGCGTGAGCGCTGGCATTAGTTTCATATGCAGCTTCTGTTGGAGCGGATTGATACCAGCCTGGACCAACATAGTTTGCACCGCTAGAACCACCCTCCATTGCGGCGGATGTATTTGGATTGATGAAGTATGTATCCGCACTCACGGCAGCTGTGTTTCCAACGCCTTGGGTGCGTCCGCCAATACCCACAAATGAATCCCACGTGTTGTTGCCCGCGCCACCATTGGCACTTGCGCCTGGCAACCAACTTGCGTTGCTATGTTGAAAGGCAAGATTAGCGCTATTGACATATTTGGCTGATTTGTTCACGCCATAGGTAGACGCATCTGTGGTTCCTTGACCAAAGAAACTCACAATGCGCTCGCCAGAGGAGCCAGTTCCTACGGCGGAATTAAACTTTACATAGACGTCCATGACGCTGTAGTAAGCAATATTTGTGGGGGATGCAGCAGATCCGTCCGCGGCCAGCAAGTAATTTCTTGCATACAAGCCTTGCATGCCCGCAACAGAGGCGCTTGCGGCGCCGGCGAATGTCATTGCAAGAAGAGTGGAAACGATCGAAGTAGTACGCATTGAAGCGCTCCTTTGGGAAACGCGGTTCAGGAAAGAACCGCTGGGAAAGTAAGCAAATCGGGAAAAGATTTGCAGTAAGTCGTGATGAATTTGGAAAGCAGCCAGACTTCGGCGATCTGAAACCGAGCTTCACATGCAAGCACCGCAATCGCCGGAGATTTCAGTCCCTTTCACTGAAATCTCCGGCAGCGGCGTGCTGGAGTTCTGTTTCAGATTTGGCGTCATTTCATTCAGTCCAACAGACAACTTTGCAACTTGAATTCAATTTCATCTTTTGCTTCATGAAGCTCAGAGAAATTGAATGTCGCACTACGTGTGCTGAGATTGAATGAACAAGTCTTGTCGAAACTCAAATGAGAATCAACCTTGCACTCCAAACCCGATAATTTTTAATACCCTTTAAGCCAACTCACTCGTCCGACAACTAGGAACACACGGATCGGTCGGATTTCGACCCGCATATTATTACTAACACCGGAATAATGCCTGTCAAATAAATGTTGAAATTTTTATAAAAATAAAAGACGCTCCTATTTCTAGAAGTCGTCTTGGAGCCAAATTTACCTTGAATTCAGTTGTTTTATTTTTTTCTACGACCAGAAACAAGTCCTGCAAGACCAATTAAAGCAGCGGCGCCGGGCGTTGGTATTGCGCCTGCGAAAGTCCAAGCCTCTTGTGCGCCATCTACTCCATCAAAGGTGGAATCAAATGTCCAAACCTTGCCACTTGTGGTGTACTTGGTTTGAGCATCGCTCTTCAAGTTCAAGCTCGCAAGTGTGTACATGGTTGTTCCACCTGTTTGCGCTGTTGACTTGCCAGTGGTGTCGCCCCAAACGGTCATCTTCACTGATGAACCGTTTGCCACGATATCGCTGCATTTCAGAGTGAAACGACCAAGCATGATCAATTTGTCAGCATTGGCGCTGGCATTGGTTTCATAACCAGCATCTGTTGGCGCGGATTGATACCAGCCAGCACCAACATAATTTGCGCCGCTATAACCACCAACAATTGAACCAACATTTGAATTGGGATTTGTGAAGTAGGTATCCGCATTGACACCGCCTGTATTTCCCGCGCCTTGGGTGCGGCAGCCAATTGTTCCAAATGAATCCCACGTGTTGTTGCCCGCGCCACCATTGGCAGTTGAGCCTGGCAACCAACTTCCGTTGCTGTGTTGAAAGGCAAGTCCAGCGCTGTTTTCATACTTTGCACTTTTGTTCACGCCATAGGTTGAAGCATCAGTAGTGGCTTGACCAAAGAAGCTCACAATGCGCTCGCCAGAGGAGCCAGTTCCTACGGCAGAATTAAACTTTACATAGACATCCATGACACTGTAGAACTGGTTGCCGCCAGTCGCGGCAGTACCGTCCGCGGCCAGCAAGTAATTTCTTGCATACAGACCTTGCATGCCAGCCACAGAGGCGCTTGCTGCGCCGGCGAATGTCATTGCAAGTAGCGTGGAAACGATTTGAGAAGAGTTTTTCATAAATACTAGATTCCTGAATAAAATGGGTAGAACAAAGACTTTTCCGACACCAATCAAGGCCGCCCGTAGGCATTTGATTTGAAACGAGTTTTTGAATTTTTCAGGATCTCAAACGCATTTTGAACTTGACTCTTCGAGCAGAAAGGATTCTCGAAGACGCCCAAAACGAATTTAAGTGACCCACTCCCTACCTCACTGGTCTTTTCAAATCTGATCATTTCTGATCTTTGATTTGCTAGACATAAAGAACCTAAGCCGAATTTATAGCGTGTCAAAAATATTTATGAAACTTTTTGTAAATCTTGGAACAGTGCCTTTTAAAGTCCATTTAAATCTTTAAAAGATCGATATTATCAGCCAATCAAAAATAAAAATGAAAGACCCCGATGGCTAACCATCGGGGTCTTGGGTTTCACGAGAACGATTGAAGTAAATCAGGCCTTACGACGACGACTTACCAAGCCAGCGAGACCAACCAAAGCAATTGCGCCTGGAGTTGGAACTGGAACAAAGAATGTGTCATACGCTTTTGTGAAGGTAAAGGTAGGTTGGGTAGTAGTTCCACCACCTGCGCTTGTTCCGTTCACCTTCATGGTGACTTGTCCGTGCATTTCCATACTGATCACATCAGTTGAAGTGACATCGGTCACATCAATTGTGAAGCGACCAAGCATGATCTTCTTATCAGCGTAGGAACCAGCCAAATCGCCTGCATAAAGCGGTGCAGCTGTGTACCAACCACCACCAACATAAGCTGGTGTGCTGTTGTATCCACCTTGAATGGTTCCAGCACCAGCGGTGTTGGCATTCACAAAGTATGGATCAGCGGTGATTGCTGATTGCGTTTGGGCTTCAGTTTGGTTACGTGCACCAATGGTCACGAATGAATCCCAAGCATTTGAAGCAGCACTTGCGCTAGGCATCCAACCGGTGCTGTTGGAATGTACCCAAGCGGCTCCGTTGGTCGCTGTCGCAGCGTCATTGGCATTGCGATTGCCATTCTTTGTGGTAACAACCCACGCATTTTTACCGGTCACATTTTGACCGTAGAAACTAACGTCTTTATCAAATTGATTGCTGCAATCAATGTAGACGTCCATTACTGAATATCGTTTTGCACCATCAACTACCAGGTAGTTTGTACCCGAGTAGCCAAGAATGCCTGCATTTGCGCTTGCGGCAGCCGCTAGCACGCCAAAACTAATTACGCTCTTTGGGAAACCCATTGTTAATACTCCAGATGTCCGGTGGGGAAAGGGAAGAAAGGGAACAGAGTAAAGTGAGGGGAACGTGATCTACCGGGATGAGATCACATTACTAATCTGCTCCCAAAAATTGTGCTTACAAGTAATAATTCAAGTTTTTTGTGATTTTGTTCTTTTTATTTTGCGGCAATGAATGTTTGAAAGTTGCCGGATTGGGTGACGATGCATTTGAATGGAGCCAGAATATCTTAAAAAGTCTATTTTTTTAGAAAAAAAGGCGCTTTGGGATGGTTTTAATTATAAGACTCAATATTCTGCGGCCATTGTTTCATATCAGGAAGTAGGCAAATTTTTTAAAATTTGCAGCACGGGATGGACGTTTGTTGTTCAATCTGAGTGTCAAGTGAATCGATTCAAGAAGGAATAAAACATGAGTGTTGCAATTGTGAAATGCGCGGTGATTGGTGCTGGAACAATGGGTTCTGGAATTGCTTTTGTTGCTGCAACCGCAGGAATAGAGGCATTTCAGATTGATGTGAAGCAAGAACAACTTGATCGCGCCAGGGCATATCACAAAAAAACCGCGGAAAGGGCAGTGGAAAAGAAACGCATGTCTCAAGCGGACGCGGATGCGGCGCTGGCGAAAATTCACTATGTAACAGCGATGGATCAAGCTAAAGGGGCGCAGTGGGTGATTGAGGCGGCAACCGAAAATGTTGAATTGAAGAAGAAGATCTTCCGTGAAATGCAAGCGCATTTTCCGGCGCCCGCCATTTTGTCAAGCAATACAAGCAGTATTTCCATAACGGATATTGCCGCAGCGGTTGGCGTCGATGCGGCGCGTGTCATTGGAATGCATTTCTTCAATCCCGTGCCAGTGATGGCGCTTGTTGAAGTGATCAAAGGTTTTGCCACCAGTGAAGAGACCACTGAGCGAACCATTGCGCTTGCCAAGGCGCTTGGCAAGACGCCAGTTCCTGCGAATGATCGGGCGGGATTTGTATCAAACAGAGTGCTTATGCCCATGATCAACGAGGCTTTTTATTCTTGGATGGAGGGGGTTGCGAAGCCGGAAGACATTGATCAAATTATGAAATTGGGCTGCAATTTTCCGATGGGACCGCTGCGACTTGCAGACTTTATTGGGCTTGATGTGTGTCACGACATCATGATGGTGATGCACCGCGAGTTGGGAAACCCAAAGTTTTTCCCGTGCCCGTTGTTGCGGCAGTTGGTGACGGCGGGGCGTCTTGGTGACAAGAGCGGCCGCGGCGTGTTTGAATATCCGTCAAAGTAATGCTTAAACGCGCTCGATGACCCTTCAAGTGTCGTAGTATTGCCGCATGAATCAAGCGAATGACGGCACAGAAATGGGCAAGTTCATTGCTGAGATTCAAGCCAGCGTGGAATCTTTGCCAGCATCGCGGCGCGAACGGGGATCATTGGTTCCAGATTCTGCGGCATTGGACTTGGCAATAAAACTATTTCGCTCTTTGGCGTTTCCAGGTTTTTTTGCAGCGCAACCAAATGGGGCCAGCGCAACAGTGGAGCATAATGTTGAGCAACTTGTGCGGTGTCTTGTGCCGCAAGTGTTGGCGGCCATGCATGTCGTGGCAACTCCTACGCAATTGAATGCGTCGAGCAGCCAAGCATTGATTCAGCCACAAGAGGTTGCCATGAAACTAAATGAGAAAGCTGCAGCGATACAAGCTGCTCATGTGGTAGCGAAACTTGTGTCGGCAATACCCGCTATTCGTGCGTTGCTTGCAGCCGACGCCGCGGCCGCCTTCGATGGAGACCCTGCTGCGCAAAGTGTTGATGAGGTTATTTTGTGTTACCCCGGTTTGCAGGCATTAATTGTGCACCGATTTGCGCATGAATTGCATGGTTTTGGTGCGCCTTTGGTTCCGCGCATGTTGTCGGAAATTGCCCACCGTAGAACTGGAATTGATATTCACCCTGGCGCGACAATTGGCGCGGGTTTATTTATTGATCACGGCACTGGGGTTGTCATTGGTCAGACCACCGTGATTGGAAAGCGTTGCAAAATTTACCAAGGCGTGACTCTTGGAGCGAAAAGTTTTGAGCAAGACGAGAACGGCCGCGCGCGAAAAAATTACAAGCGTCATCCAACGCTGGAAGATCATGTGACTGTGTATGCAGGCGCCACAATTTTGGGTGGCGATACGGTGATTGGCGCAGGCTGCGTGATCGCGGGTGGAGTTTTTCTAACCGAGAGTGTTCCCGCCGAGCACATAGTGCATGGACCACGCGCGGAAATAACGCTACGCAACAAGGGCGATTCACTGTGACACAATTACGGTTGTGGCGTTGCGATGTCGCAAGGCAGGCATTGGTTGTTTGTTGAAGTGCAGGCCGGCGCATTCAAAACAATTCAACTGAAATCACATGCGGATTTGTGCGCTTCATTGCGTGGAAATTTCGATAGAATCAACACTTCATTCGCAATTATTTGTATCGAGGAATTACCACATGGCGCACACCGCAAACGACCCGTTTGGAGCCCGCACCTCACTTCCAACGCCGCAAGGGGAAATGCATTATTACAGCCTTTCTGCGCTAAAAAAGT
This sequence comes from uncultured bacterium, assembly GCA_903898755.1. GTDB lineage: Bacteria > Planctomycetota > Phycisphaerae > Phycisphaerales > SM1A02 > SYAC01. Next base: position 15,134 of record CAIUGT010000133.1, read on the forward strand.
TTGGTGATGTGGATCGGCTTCCGTACTCCATCAAGGTGTTGCTGGAAAGCGTATTGCGCAACGTCGATGGACGGGTGTACACCGAGGAGCATGTGAAAGCAATCGCGGCGAGCGATCCCAAGCGCCAAAGCGAAGAGGAAATTCCGTTCATGCCTGGGCGAGTTGTGTTGCAAGATTTCACGGGCGTTCCGTGCGTGGTTGATTTGGCCGCAATGCGCGGCGCCATGCAGCGAATGGGCGGCGACCCTAAGCGAGTAAATCCACTTGTTCCGTGCGATTTGGTGATTGACCACTCGGTGCAAGTTGACGCATATGCCAGTGGCGTTGCGTTGACCATTAACAGTGAAAAAGAATTTGAGCGCAACATGGAGCGTTATGAGTTTTTGAAATGGGGCCAGGGCGCGTTTGAAAATTTTCGCGTGGTTCCGCCGGGCGCGGGCATTGTGCATCAGGTGAATTTGGAATATCTGGCCAAAGTGGTGTGGGAAAAAGATGGGGTGTTGTATCCAGATAGTTTGGTTGGCACCGACAGTCACACCACCATGATCAATGGCTTGGGCGTTCTGGGTTGGGGCGTGGGCGGCATTGAGGCCGAGGCCGTCATGCTGGGGCAGCCTATTTATATGCTGATTCCAGAAGTTGTTGGTGTTCGCTTGACTGGCAAATTGCCCGAAGGCGCAACAGCCACGGACCTTGTTTTACGTGTCACAGAAATGTTGCGCAAGCATGGCGTGGTGAACAAATTTGTGGAATTTTTTGGCGCGGGCTTGGCCGACATGCCGGTTGCCAATCGCGCCACTATTGCAAACATGGCGCCAGAATATGGTGCAACATGCGGCTTCTTTCCAATTGATGAACAGACATTGGCTTACATGCGCTTGTCTGGTCGTGATGAGAATTTAATCAAGACCGTGGAAGCGTATTCCAAGGCGCAAGGTTTTTGGCGCGACGATTCGCGAGAGATTTCCTACGCCACAGTTCTTGAACTTGATCAATCAACGATCACTCCAAGTTTGGCGGGACCATCTCGTCCGCAAGATCGTGTTGAGTTGAAGGCCATGAAAAGTTCGTGGCACACCGCGCTTCCAAAATTAAAATCCGCTGGCAAAACTTCCGCAGCGAGTGTTGCGACAACTGCAACAGCTCTTGCCGATGACGGCGTAGCAATAATGATGGAAGGCAAAGAATGCATTCTGAAAAATGGCGCCGTGGTGATTGCCGCCATTACCAGTTGCACCAACACCAGCAATCCCAGCGTGATGATTGGCGCGGGTCTTTTGGCCAAAAAAGCCCATGAATTTGGCTTGATTCGAAAGCCTTGGGTGAAAAGTTCGTTGGCGCCTGGCTCCAAAGTTGTGACCGAATACTTGAAAAAATCGGGCTCCATGCCCGCGCTTGAGGCGCTTGGTTTTTATGTTGTTGGGTACGGATGCACAACATGTATTGGCAACAGTGGTCCGCTTCCCGATGCCGTGGAGAATGCGATCAAAGGCAATGACATGGTTGTGGCCAGCGTGCTTTCGGGTAACCGAAATTTTGAGGCGCGCGTTCACCCCGATGTGAAAGCGAATTATTTGGCAAGTCCCGCGTTGGTGGTGGCGTACGCAATCGCTGGCACTGTTGACATTGATTTGCAAACCGAACCGCTTGGCATTTCCAAGACCGGCAAGCCCTTGTACTTGCGCGATGTGTGGCCAACTCAAAAAGAAATTGACGACGCGGTTTCCTCCAGCGTGACCAACGAACAATTCCGTACTCAGTACGCCAGCGTGTTTGATGGAAGCGACGAGTGGAAGGACATCGCCACTACGCGCGGCGCCATGTATCAATGGAACGCAAAGAGCACTTACATTCAAGAGCCACCGTTTTTCACAACCATGACGCTTGCGGAGCCAGGTCCGATTGGCTCTATTCAAGATGCGCGTTGCTTGGCAAAACTTGGCGATAGCGTGACCACCGATCATATTTCGCCAGCTGGAAACATTAAAAAAGACGGGCCTGCCGGCGCTTATTTAATGGAGCACGGTGTGCCCGTGAGCATGTTCAATAGCTATGGAAGTCGCCGTGGCAATGACCGCGTGATGACGCGCGGCACATTTGCAAACACGCGCATTCAAAACCAACTTGCGCCTGGAACCATGGGCGGAGTGACCAAAGATTTTATTGATGGCGTAGTCAAGCCAATCTTTGATGCGGCGGAAAATTACAAGAAGGCGCGCACGCCACTTGTGGTGTTGGCGGGCAAGGATTACGGCATGGGTTCTTCCCGCGACTGGGCCGCAAAAGGTGCGTACCTGTTGGGAGTGCGCGCAGTGATTGCTGAAAGTTTTGAGCGCATCCATCGCTCCAATTTGGTTGGAATGGGTGTGATGCCGCTCACATATCAAACTGGACAAACAGCGCAGAGTTTGGGTTTGACTGGCGAAGAAACTTTCGACATTGATTTGCCAGCGGATATAAAACCGCGTCAATTGATCACGGTTCACGCCAAACGTCCAGGTGCAGCGGAGATACGGTTTGAAACAGTGTGCCGCATAGACACTCCAGTTGAGGTCGACTACTACCGCAACGGCGGCATTTTGCACACCGTGCTTCGGCGTATGGCGAAAGCGTGATTTTGATTGGATGTAGAGGATTGTTCATTCATTGGAATTTGTTGAAAATACGCCTGAAAAAAGGCGTTATTTTTTGGCTAGGCATTTTCCGTTGTCATGATTTGGGGCATGAATAATTCTATTTTGAATCGCGCTTTTTTTTGGCGAACTCAGTGCAATCAATATTTTCTTTGGCGTGTCTGTGCATATTTTGTATGCGCATTTGACTGGTTGAAGCGGCGCACAAAAAACTTCTTGGCGGGAATACGTGCAAGCATTCAAGTCACGTCGACTTGGTTTACGGAGTGTGAAGAATATTTCTTGGGGCGCAGCCGCGACAACGCTCAGCGCGCCGTGCACGCGGCCATTCAATTGCAGTTGCCGCACGGATATGCCAAGTTTGAGACCAATGATTTGTGTTGCCTTGGCCTGTATGAATTGCCGCTTTCTCAAATTGTGTTGGCTGTAAAAAAAGAAAGATGGTCTCGCGCGGGCACGGTGTTGGGCAAAGTGCTTGCGAACAAAGCGAGTGCGAAATTAGGCGTCAAAGGTTATTCCGCCGCGCAAGAGTGGGTTGTGGTTCCAATACCAACTCCGTTTCTGCGGCGAGTCATGCGCGGCATAGACCACAGTGACATCATTGCAAGTTCGCTCGCGAAGGAATTGCGGTTGCCACTGCGGCGTGTGCTTTGGCAGCGCTTTGGAAGCACACAGAAAACATTGAATCGTGCGGGTCGCTTACAACGCTTGCAAAGATTTGCCTTGCGCCGTTGGCATGGCGCAAGCGTTGTGGGAAAGAATATTCTTCTTGTTGACGACATTCGAACGACTGGGGCAACCTTGGATCAGGCCAGTCAAGTCTTGCTCCAAGGTGGTGCTTTACGGGTAGCAGCGGCAGTTATTTGCATGGTTGAAAAATAGGCGTAAATCCCTATTTGAAAGATATTTAAGTCAGATCTAAGGCATAAAAGTCAGGCTTCAGGAACTTCATTTCAGGAGAGCGTTCTGCAAGATTTCTAAGGTCGGCCACGAGCTCAAATCAGTCAACTTATAAACAATTTGGATTTTGCTCCCCAATGAGTTGACAGCCTTGGAGATTTGGTTAGACTCCTCGACCCTGCATTTCCAACTGAAAGGTTGGAAGGCAGGATTCTCTTTGAAAAGTGAACAGTTTGGATACGCCGCGAGGATGTGCGGTTTTCATAATTTGGTTACGGCCAGATTGTGGGAGCCAGTTCCCATTATTGGGAGCAACTCAGAGATCACAGTCTCTGATTGTCATATCCTCCGTGAAAGCCAATTATAAGAATTGGTCAATTCAACAACTTTTTCTTCCTGAGCAATCGGGATGGCAAGGTTATGACAAATGATATGAATCCAACGAGTGAGAACTCGTTGGCCGTAGATTGTTGATACTACGGAGACCGGCCAAGTCGTTCTTCGGAACGCACTTGGTGGCCAGGTCATCTTCAAGTTTTGAAACAACGCGAGCTTGCTCGTTAGTAACGAAATTAAGTGAAGAGTTTGATCCTGGCTCAGATTGAACGCTGGCGGCATGGCTAAAACATGCAAGTCGAACGACTAGCAATAGAAGTGGCGAAAGGGCGAGGAATAGATTCCCACGTACCCCGAGGCCAGGGATACCTCAGAGAAATCTGAGACAATACCTGATGACATCGGAAACGATCAAAGGTTTACCACCTTGGGAGCGGGGAATCTCCTATCAGCTAGTTGGTGAGGTAATGGCTCACCAAGGCGAAGACGGGTAGCGGGTGTGAGAGCACGGCCCGCCGCATCGAGACTGAGACACTGCTCGGACTCCTACGGGAGGCTGCAGTAACGAATCTTCCGCAATGCACGAAAGTGTGACGGGGCAATGCCGCGTGTGGGATGAAGCCCTTAGGGGTGTAAACCACTGTCAGGGACTACCAACAACATGAGGAGTCCCAAAGGAAGAGCCGGCTAACTCTGTGCCAGCAGCCGCGGTAATACAGAGGGCTCGAGCGTTAATCGGAATCACTGGGCTTAAAGCGTGCGTAGGCGGATTTGAAGGCGCTTTGTGAAATCCCTCGGCTCAACCGAGGAACTGCTTGGCGAACCACAAATCTTGAGGCTGGTAGAGGTGGTCGGAACAATAGGTGGAGCGGTGAAATGCGTAGATATCTATTGGAACACCGAAGGTGAAGACAGGCCACTGGGCCAGTCCTGACGCTGAGGCACGAAAGCGTGGGTAGCAAACGGGATTAGATACCCCGGTAGTCCACGCCGTAAACGATGCGCACTTGGTCGAGGGGGTTGAACGCCTTCTCGGCCGTAGGAAAACTGATTAGTGCGCCGCCTGGGGAGTACGGTCGCAAGATTAAAACTCAAAGGAATTGACGGGGGCTCACACAAGCGGTGGAGCATGTGGCTTAATTCGAAGCAACGCGAAGAACCTTATCCTAGGCTTGACATGCACGGATTAACCTCCTGAAAGGGAGGCAACACTCGCAAGAGTGGAACGTGCACAGGTGCTGCATGGCTGTCGTCAGCTCGTGCTGTGAAGTGTCGGGTTAAGTCCCTCAACGAGCGCAACCCCTGTCACTAGTTGCAAACAGGTAATGCTGTGGACTCTAGTGAGACTGCCGGTGTCAAACCGGAGGAAGGTGGGGATGACGTCAAGTCCTCATGGCCCTTATGCCTAGGGCTGCACACGTGCTACAATGGCACCGACAGAACGATCCGAGACCGCAAGGTGGAGGAAATCGCTCAAAAGGTGCCCCAGTTCGGATTGGAGGCTGCAACTCGCCTCCATGAAGTTGGAATCGCTAGTAATCGCGGATCAGCTACGCCGCGGTGAATATGTTCCTGAGCCTTGTACACACCGCCCGTCAAGTCATGGAAGCCGGTAGCGCCCGAAGTCGCCTCATTTCAGGGGTGCCCACGGCGAGGCTGGTGACTGGGACTAAGTCGTAACAAGGTAGCCGTAGGGGAACCTGCGGCTGGATCACCTCCTTTCTATAGGATTTTATAGACGTCTGTCTGAGAGCGATCTCAGCTGACGCGATCCGTTCACACATTTCTCGCCCGTCAACGTGGGGTAACCCATAGCGACGGATATCTCTAAGGCAACTTAGAACCAAGGCGTCCAAACGTTCATTTCAAAAGAAATTCACCCGGTATTCAGCAATGAATACCGGTTGTTTGAACACCCCGATCTCGAGTCGGGGTGTTCTTTTTTTATTTTGCATTAGTCCATCCTTGCAATTTCATGCATTTGCGTGATTGCGTATCCAATCTGACGCGTTGTAAAAATATTTCGCAAATCTGTTGTACAACTGAGTTGTGCCTCAAAACATAAATGAATCTTTTGTGATTGAAAAAACTGCGCGCGCAACGCCGTGGTTGGCGGTGACCGTTGCTGCACTTGGCTATTTCGTGGACTTGTATGACCTAGTCATATTTAGCGTGGTACGCGTTGCTAGTTTAGGTTCCGATGGTTTGGGATTGTTGCCAGCTGATCCAACTAGTTCGGTCACAGGATGGCAACGCATAGGGCATTTATTTCAGGTGACCTTTGGATTTGAGAAGGGGGATATCACGAGTGCGGGCGTGGCCATTCTGAATGCGCAACTTGTCGGAATGGTATTGGGAGGGTTTGTGTGGGGAATGTTGGGTGATCGCCGCGGTCGATTGACGACATTATTCGGTTCGATTGCGCTGTATTCCACGGCGAATGTGCTGACAGGATTTGTCAGCAGCGTTCCCATGTATGCCGGACTAAGGTTTGTTGCGGGATTTGGATTGGCTGGCGAGTTAGGGGCGGGTGTGACGCTTGTGAGTGAATTGTTAGGCAAAAAGTCTCGCGGATGGGGAACAATGATTGTTGCCTTCGCCGGCATGTTCGGACCCATTGCGGCAAGTGTGGTGGGCGCGAATTTTGCATGGCGCCACGCATACATCTTTGGAGGCGTGATGGGTTTCGCACTTTTGGCGCTTCGATTTGGAGTGGCGGAAAGCGGAATATATTCGCGCACTGCGCAGCGAACCAAGCGGCGAGGCGATCCACGGATGTTGTTCTTTCCATTGGAGCGTTTGCAGCGCTTTTTGTTTGTGGTGCTACTGGGCACACCCATTTGGTTTGTTGGCGGAATTGTTTTTGTGTTCGCGCCGGAACTGGCGCGCGGCCTTGGATTGAGTGAACCAGTGCGACCACCCACGGTGATTATGTGCGGGTATGCGGGCGCTGCGATTGGTGATCTATTGAGTAGCTCATTGAGTCAATGGTTGCAAAGCCGCAGGGGAGCGGTGGCGATATTTATTTCCCTGTTGGCATTTTCAATCGCGGGACTTTTGATTTTTGGCGGGCGTAGTTCGTTCTCTTTTTATTCGTGGACATTCGTCGCTGGAATAGCCACTGGATATTGGGCGGTATTTGTCACCATCGCGGGTGAATCATTTGGCACAAACTTGCGCGCAACCGCCGCCACCGTTGCGCCCAATTTAGTGCGCGGCGCCGCGGTGATCATGGTGACGGCCTGGGAATTTCTGACGCCTGGAGCTGGCATGATTGGGTCGGCGGCCATGGTTGCGGCCGTGGTGGTTGCGCTTGGTTTGATTGCGGTTTGGCGTCTTCCAGAACCATTTGCGCTTGATTTGGATTACGAGGAAGTGTGATTCCTCATAACCATCTCTCCTGAGAAGGATTTGACCATGTTGAATGATTGGCTTTGCAGGTTTCAAAATCTCCGCGCTTACAAAGTGATTTGAAATGCGTCGTTGGATTTCAATTCACTCGTATTTCAAATTGAGTTTGAAAAATTGTTTTCATTTGCATTGCCAGGCAATGCCGTCGATACTGTTGATATGACTCACGAATTGCAACCGCCGACGCAACCAACCCACAAGACCGTTCGCAATCGGGCGAATAAAATAGAGGATGTTCTCAATCC
>CAIUGT010000134.1 GCA_903898755.1 uncultured bacterium
ATCACACCGCTGGCAGGCGTTTTCTGCCGTTTGGAATTACCGCCATTTCAAAATGGTTGTGATTATTTGAGTCTTTCGACTCAAGGAGATTTACTATGCGACATGCAACACTTACAACTTCAGTTTTGGCTTTGTCCGTTATGTCCGCCACTTCACTTTTCGCCGATACGATTAACGTTAACCTGAATGCCTTTGCAAATGGTTCTTCGGTTACGGACGTGAATGCTCAAACAGCTGGTGGCGGTCAGTGGTGGAATCCAAGCAATGGATCGGTCAGCGCAACATTTCAAAGCGGTCTCGGACGCACTGGCGGCACTGCCTTAGTGATTGGAAACAACGGAAACGGCAATAATGGAGTGGTGAACAACTGCGCAACTGGTCGGTTAACAGATGCGGCAGGCGAATCCACAGTTGCACCGAATAAGTATTTCGAAGCCAGTTATTGGTTTCGAACTGCTTCGAGCACCTACGTTAACAATTTCAATTTGAAGAGTGAAGGTTGGGGCGTTGACCGCACAACTTGGATGCGCTTTCAATCCAATGGGTCCGATGGCATCATGGCACAGGCTTGGGGCATTGGAGATCAGGGCGATGGCGTCAATGACACCGGTGGTTACTTCACAGCGAATGGTGGATTTGATCAGACGGGCAACAACCTACTCAAACTCGACTTTGGTTCTTGGTATCGAGTTGGTTTGACAGTGACCTTTGTTGATGGCGCCAATGGTGTTACGAACGACATCGTAACGCACAGTATTTCGAATGCTGCTGGAGCATTACTTGGATCGCTGACCGCAACTTCTTGGGAGCAAGGTGCGCGTGGGTACGACCAATACAACAACGGTCAGATCTTTGGTATCGACAAATTAGGATTTGATAGTCGCATGGGGGGCGCTTACACGGGCGAACATGCCTATGTTGACGGAATTTCATACAGCAGCTTTGCTGTACCCGCACCAGGCGCGGGAGCTTTGCTCGGTCTTGCTGGCGCATTCTCTAACCGCCGTCGACGCAACTAACTTGTAAATCTCCTTCGGCTTTCGCCGCGTGCCTAACCCGCACGCGGCGGGGCCACATGAGATAAGTCGATTGCACTTTCACTGACAGAGTCACTTCGTCACTTCACTTAAAATTACAAATAAGTACATCGCAGTGTAAAACGCACGCAGCGATGAAATTCCCAGCCCCTAAGCTTCAAATCTTGGGGGCTTTTTATTTAGGAATTATGCGAAGACATGGCGCGGGTGCGAACCGATGCGCCGCGCGTGATAAACAGTCACGGCTTACTTGAGCAGCGTGAACTGCATCACGTCATTGTGGCCAGTGCGGAAATAGTGGGCGCAGCCAGTGAGGTAATGCATATACATTTCGTAGGTGTCTTTGTTGGTGATGGTGATGGCCTGCTCTCGGCGCGCGCGCAAATTGTCCGCCCACATGTCAAGCGTGCGCGCGTAGTGCAACCGCAGCGACTCGCTGTGCGCAAGCGTGAAGCCGGCGTTGGTGGCGTGGCGCGTGATCACTTGCGGCGAGCACAGTTGCCCGCCAGGAAAAATGTTCTTGCAAATAAACTTGCCGAACATGACGGCCTCGTGGTCCACCACAATGCCGCGTTGGCGAAGTTCGTTGATGTCTGGTTGCACAATGGTGTGCAGCATCATGCGGCCGCCGCGTGGAAGCAGCGAGAACGCGCGCGTGAAGAAGGCTTCGTAACGCTCGGCGCGGAAATGTTCAAACGCGCCAATGCTAATGATGCGGTCAACGGGTTCGGTGAATTCTTCCCAGCCTTGCAGGCGAAAGTCAATGCGATTGGCGGTGTTGGCGACAGATTGCGTAATGAGCGCGTGTTGCTCGTTGCTCAGCGTGAGGCCGATCACATCCACATTAAAATTCTCAACGGCGCGGCGCGCGGTGGCGCCCCAGCCGCAACCAATGTCAAGCAACGTCATGCGAGAGGCTGCGGGGGTTGTTGCGGCAGCTTTGCTTGATTCCGTCCTGCGCGGCAAATCGCACTTTCCCAGTGACAGATCAATCTTTGCAAGTTGCGCCTCATGCAGCGACATGTTGTCGCGCTCAAAGTATGCGCAGCTGTAGGTCATAGATGAATCCAGGAACAGCGCAAAGAAATCATTGGACAAGTCGTAGTGCGCCTGGACTTGTTTATAGAACGGCCGGAACTGCGTCATGGTTGATGGGTAATTTAAACGCAATTCTAAATTTGCCAAGTGGTGCTTGTGTGGCGTTGCGAATTAATTGCGCTGCGGCTCAAGCACCAACTGGTCAAACGATTCGAAAGCGCCCGCGCCCCACTGCGGAGTGTTGGTGATGCGACCTGAAAGTGTGGCGGTGTGCGTTGTGAAGCGCGGCGGTTGAAAGGCTTGCA
>CAIUGT010000135.1 GCA_903898755.1 uncultured bacterium
CACTTTTTGCAATTGCGCTGGATTGTTCGCCGCCCAATCTTTCTGCGGTGAAAGACGAATGCGCGCGCCGTTGGCGCCGCCGCGCTTGTCGGTGCCGCGGAATGTTGAGGCCGATGCCCATGCAGTTGAAACCAATTGCGCTACAGAAAGTTGCGCGCCAAGAATTTTTGCCTTCAACGCGGCAATGTCTTGCGCATTGACCAACTGGTGCGTGACTGCTGGAACTGGATCTTGCCAAATCAATGTTTCTTTGGGAACAAGCGGACCCAAGTAGCGCGCAATGGGACCCATGTCGCGGTGCGTGAGTTTGAACCATGCGCGCGCGAATGCGTCGGCTAGGCGCGCTGGATCCTTGAGAAAACGCCGTGAAATTGGCTCGTATATTGGATCCATGCGCAGCGCGAGATCGGTGGTGAGCATTACCGGCGCGTGGCGCTTGGTTGCATCATGCGCATCGGGCACGGCGTTCTTGGCGGAGTCATCGGTTGGAATCCACTGATGCGCGCCGGCTGGACTTTTGGTCAGCTTCCATTCATAGCCAAACAAAGTTTCAAAGTAACTGTTGTCCCATGTTGTAGGCGTGGAAGTCCACGCGCCTTCAAGTCCGCTGGAAATTGTGCTGGCGCCGCTGCCAGTGCCGAAACTATTTTTCCAACCCAGACCCATGTCTTGCATTGGCGCGCCCTCTGGCTCTGGACCAACAAACTTGTTTGGGTCCGCGGCGCCGTGTGTCTTTCCAAACGTGTGACCACCCGCGATCAGCGCCACAGTTTCCTCATCGTTCATGGCCATGCGCGCAAATGTTTCGCGAATGTCGCGCGCCGAAGCCAGGGGATCGGGCTTGCCGTCGGGGCCTTCGGGATTCACATAAATCAAGCCCATTTGCACGGCGGCTAATGGGTTCTCAAGGTTTCTGTCGCCGGTATAACGCTCGGCAGCAAGCCATTTCTTTTCGCCGCCCCAGTATGTTTGATCGGACTCCCACATATCAACGCGACCTCCGCCAAAACCAAATGTCTTGAAGCCCATGGATTCAAGCGCCACATTGCCAGTGAGAATGATGAGATCGGCCCACGAAATCTTTTTGCCGTACTTCTGTTTGATAGGCCACACCAGGCGCCGCGCCTTGTCCAAACTGACGTTGTCGGGCCAACTATTTAACGGAGCGAAGCGCTGCATGCCGGCGCCGGCACCACCGCGGCCATCACTGACGCGGTATGTGCCCGCGCTGTGCCACGCCATGCGAATAAAAAATGGGCCGTAGTGACCGTAGTCCGCGGGCCACCACGATTGCGAATCGGTCATTAAAGCGCGAAGGTCTTTGCGCACGGCTTCAAGGTCCAGGGATTTGAACTCCTTGGCGTAATCAAAGTCGCCCTCCATGGGATCAATCATGGCCGGATTCTGCTGCAGCGGTTTCAGGTCCAACTGATTTGGCCACCACGTTTGAAGCGTGGGCGCTTGGGACATTTTTTGATTGGTTGCTCCGGCAAATGGGCACTTACTTTCGTTGCTCATATTGATCTCTCCTGTGGTGGTTTTAAATTGAGGTCAAAGGGTAGCACGGTTCTGCCCTTGGGCTTCCAACAATGTAAGAATTGAATGAGCGCCTTTCAAAACTCACAAATTCCTAGCGAATTTGCTATGATATTACTTTATTATTTTACTTTAAAGGAATCCAAATGTCCCAAACCCAAGCATCCATCTCTGACATTCTGAACAAATTCGACTTGCAAGAGGCGGATTTTCAGCGCATCCGAGCCGTGGCTCCCATACTGAAGGATCAACTGGACAGTTTCATTGATGATTTCTACAAGTGGATGCAAAACCACCGAGAATATCAAGTGTTTTTTGGTTCCAATCCCGCGCGACTTGAGCGCGTAAAGCAACTGCAACGCGCGAACTGGGTCAACTTTCTGGACGCCCATGTTGACCAGTCTTGGGTGGACGCTCGTCGCCATGTTGGCGCGGTGCATGCGCACATTGAACTTCCAAACGACATTTACTTCGCCGGCATGTCTGTGTCGAGCAACTTAATGGCTGATCGCCTGCGCAATTCAAGTCATGTGAAGAATTTGAATGAGACTCTTGCATCACTGAGCAAATTAATGTTCTTGGACGCCTACGTGGTCATTGAGGAAATCGCGCGCATTAACCGCGAGAAGATTTCCGCAAGCGCCAAGACGTTGATGGAAATGTCAACGCCAGTCACTCCAATTTGGGAAGGCATTTTGCTGTTGCCACTGCTGGGTCTGCTTGACTCGCAACGCACGCAGGATGTGATGAACAAGACCTTGAGCAAAATCGCCGAAAGCCGCGCCAAGGTTTTGGTGATGGATATTAGTGGAGTGAGCACCATGGATACCGCCGTGGCCAATCAGCTGCTGAAGATCACCAAGGCCACACAATTGATGGGCTGCGAAACGATTTTGTCGGGTCTCTCCCCTGCCATCGCACGCACCTTGGTTGAGTTGGGCGTAAATATTGGCGAGGTTCGCACCACCGCCACGCTGCGTGATTCATTTGAATTGGCGCTGCGCGCAATTGGTCAGGACCGCAAGGGAATGAAGATCGCGTAATCCAGCTTTCAACTTCTGACAAGCAACATCATGCCCACTTCAGGCACAACCAGCGTGACGGGAACCCGTGTTGGCAATTGCCTTGTGGTGACCATTAGTCAAGACTTGTCAGGAGGCATGCTTGATGAAATCAGGCGCGTGGCGCTGACTGGAATTCAGAAGGACGGAGCAACCTCGGCCATTTTTGAGTTGTCGGCGGTTCCATTTATGGACACGCAGGAATTTCAATCATTGCGTGACATTGCGCGCATGGCCGCAATGCTTGGGTCCAAGGTTTTTTTTGTTGGACTGAATCCTGGAATCATCATTCACCTTATGGCCTCGGACGCCGATGTGGGCGGCATAAATGCCTGCTTGGGATTGGACGAAGCGCTGCAAAAAGTGCAGGCGCATAATCAACAATCTGAAGACGCGGTTGAGGACACGGATGCCGACCAAGACATCAGCGACATTCTGGATGAATTTTTGGATGCACCTGTCGAACAAACAGAAGAACCACCTGATTTGGAGCATGACAGCTCCATCGAATCTCTAGAAAATGATGACCATGCTTGAAGCATCCGCCAACATGATCACCTTTCAAGTGTCTCACCAATCGGATGTGTTCATTGGGAATCACCGCATTCGCGAAGCGGGATTGCTTGCGGGCGCGTCTGACATGGATCGAGACTTGGTGGCCACCATCATCTCTGAATTGGGCTCCAACATTGTCAAGTACGCGCAACGAGGAAGTATTTCCGTTACACGTTCTCAAGAACATGATGCCGTGGATATTCATATTTGCGCACAGGACCAAGGACCTGGAATTGCGAATGTGGAGTTGGCCATGACAGATCATTTTTCTACTGGAAGAACGCTTGGTCTTGGATTGCCTGGCGTTCGGCGCATGTCGGACACCTTCTCAATTCAATCCACCGCTCAAACCGGAACACGAGTCAGTGCAATCAAGCGCATTCAAGGCCCACGCACGACTTCATACAAAGGCAACCCCACCACCACTCCTTCACCGCGCTTGCACTCACCAGTGATTGAAACCACATCTCAATGGGACATTGGCATGCGAACACGTCCAATGCGGGGAGAGGTTGTGTGTGGTGACATGACTATGGCCGTGCAAATGGACAACGGTATTTTGCTGGTCATTGCCGACGCGACTGGCCACGGAAAACAAGCCAACGAATTAATTCAAAGCCTGTCGCCATTTGTGATGGAGCACGCCACCAATGATGTGAAGGCCTTGTTGACTGACATGCATAATTTTCTGAAAGGCTCGATCGGCGCGGCGGCTGGGGTTCTGTTTGTGGATACACGACTGCACACGTTGAGCTACGCGGGAGTGGGAAACACTGGCGCCTCGCGCCGAGCGGGCGCGACTTGGCGACCTGTGTCAAAGGACGGCGTGTTGGGACAACGCTTGCCCACATTGTTTGAGCAAAAAACACAATTGGAGCAAGGAGATCTGCTTCTGATGTGGAGCGACGGATTGTCCGAGCTGGCTGGCGGAATGTTCGCTTCACGCAACGCCTACAAGTCGGCGGCGCAATTGACACACGAGTTGTTGCAAGAACTTGGCAAACCGCATGATGACGCCAGTTGCGTGGTGTTGAGGTGGCTTCCCTAATGTTGCTGGCTGATCTTCATATCAATTCAATCGCCCATGTGGGAATTGCTCGTAGAAAAGTCTACGACTCGTTCATGTTGCTGACCAAGGATGTTGCTTTTGGATCCAAATCCACCAGTGATTTCAGCGAATTGGCTCGCAACTTTGCGCAAACTGAAAATAAATTGGTGGTGCATGTTTCTCTGAAGCGCAATGGGCAAGGCCGCGCCCTGCACTTGAATTTTGTTTCACAATCAAAGCCGGCTTTCAGTGGCGTGGTTGCCCAGCAGAGCGAGGAGGGCTGGCTGATTGAGCGCGCGTATCCCGTGAGCGACAATTGGGTGGATCAGGAAATTCTGAACCAAGTACGCGAGATTCTTTTGTTGAAATCGCGCGAAGAGTTGTTGACACAGAACAACGAACTGCTGCGCAAAACCATGCATGATCGCACGGAGTCGCTGAACAGACTTGCGACCGAATTTGGAAACATTCAGGACATTGACACGCTTCTCACCCGCTTGTTGGAGGAAGTGCTTGGCGTTTTTCATTGCGATGCTGGAAGTATTTTGTTGAAGGAAGATGGAATGTTGTGCTTCCGACACGCGGTGACCAACAATTCGGATTACACCGACAAAATGCTGGTGGTCGATGGTACTCCAGTGCGTTTGCCGATTGACCGCAACAGCATGGCGGGCTCGGCCGCGTTGGATGGACTGCTTGTGGTGAAAGATGCCTACAACATTCCAGCCACCGCCACGTACAAATTTAATTCCACATTTGACAAATTGACTGGATTTAAAACCCGCGCCGTTACTTCGGTGGCGCTGCGCAGTGGACAAAACGAATTGCTTGGCGTGCTGCAATTAATTAATCCACACGACGCTGAGACACGGGAACACACCGAGTTCTCAGAGGACGACCAAAAGCTGGCGGTGCATTTCGCTGGATTGGCTTCAATGGCCATCGAACGCTCCAGCATGACACGCACCCTGGTGCTTCGCATGATGCGTCTTGCGGAAATGCGCGATCCCAAAGAAACCGGCGCCCATGTGAAGCGTGTGTCACATGTGGCCACGCGCCTGTATGTTGCTTGGGCGAAACGCCGCGGCTTGTCACAAGAATTGATATACAAGCAACTGGATCATTTGCGTCTTGCCGCCATGCTTCATGACGTTGGCAAGGTTGGCATTGACGACGCCATATTGAAAAAGATTGGCAAGCTTGAGCCCGATGAACGCCAGATCATGGAAACGCACGCACATATTGGTGCGGCCTCACTGCAGGGACAAAAAATTTCACTGGACGATGCCATACGCGATGTCACCCTATACCACCATGCGCGCTGGGACGGAAATGGATACCCAAGTCACGAACAAATCGTGAAGACACTGGAGCAACTTGGCGAGGACACCTCCAATGTGCCCCAACCAAAGGGAGAAGGCATTCCTTTAAACGCACGCCTTGTGGCTATTGCAGACGTATTTGACGCGCTCATGTCTCGACGCGCATACAAAGAAGCGTGGACTCCAGAACAAGTACGCGAGGAAATTGGAAAGTGCGCCGGCACACATTTTGACCCGGAGTTGGTGGAGTTGTTCGTATCTGACTTTGACGAATACATCAAGATTCACGCCGCACTTCAATAGTGATGCGCTTTCAACAAGCGTTACGACGCGCACAGCACACGTGAAAACCGATAGTGCGCACAAGAAGCGCCCCGCCTGAACGGCGTGATGACTTTTCCCAATACCCTTGCTTGGCGGGAAAATATGCGCGTCGATGCAGGCAGTTTTATAAAAATCGAGATGCGAAGTGTGACGTTGCTGTAGTTGAGAGCGCGCCCACATTGCACTGACCAAACCAGCGGTACCGATTGCGCGCGAAGATGCGGTATGCGCTGTCGCGCAGACCGCGCGGCACAATGCGCAACACACAAAGCAACGGCCACGGAAAGCGCATGCCACCAGCAATGGCAAGAGCCGCGTCAGAGCGCAAAAGCACTTTGCCTTCGCAAATGAGAATCAGTGAATCAAGTGGCGGCGGAGTTGGCGGTGGCGGCGATGTTGACTGAGCAGTTGTCGGCGCATTTGCGACCAGCTCACGCGTACGCACGGATTGATCGTTCAGTAACGAGTCAAATCCGACGGCTTGCAGCGCGCGCACGGCCTGCTCGCTTTGCAGCGGCGCAAATTGAAAATGAGCCCCAGGATCATTATGGATGACAAACCGCACAAACGTGTTGCACGCATTGCACTGGCCATCAAATAAAATTACGCGCGGTGGATTCATGGTTGGGTCGATGCGTGCGTGACAATGAATCGTATGCGGTGATTCAATACATACGCTTGAAATTGCCAAGAATGCATTCGCTTCATTCAACAGGCGAACCGCGGCGCGTGATTGATACGCTAAGAGATATGCCGCAGACAACGCCCATTACACAACCGATGATCCGCCCAATTGAACCGCGCGACCTTGCCAACGTGCGCGCCGAACTACAAAAGCATTGGCACTCCCATCAAATTTGGTCGCTGGGTCGTTGCCATCAGGCGGACGCACTGCCTGGTTTTGTGGCCGAAGTCAATGGCGAGTTCGCGGGGCTTGTCACGCTGAACATGGACGCGGGCGGTTGGCAATGCGAAGTGATCACGCTCAGTAGCCGCACGCTTTCTCCTGGTACTGGCGCCGCATTGCTTACCGCGGCCGAAATGCACGCGCTTACACAAGGTTGCGGTCGCATCTATTTAACAACCACCAATGACAATTCGCGCGCGATTCGTTTTTACCAACGCCAAGGTTGGCGCTTTGCGGCGCTTCACAAGGGCGTAATTGACCGCGCGCGCGAGTTGTTTCCACACATTCCTTTGCGCGGCCTTGACGATATTCAAGTGCGCGACGAGATTGAGTTTGAGAAATTAATCGGCACCGCCGCATGGAAATGAACTGGCGAATACCGACTGAAAGTTGAAGTTTGATTCGGCGCCACATGACCGCAACCGCACCTGCTATACATCACCTTCTATGCCCAAGACGACCAAGCCAATGACCAAGTCCTCCCTGCCCATTCTTGATTTTGTTTCTCGCAACTACATGAACTTTAATTCGCGCGCCACGCGCGACGCGTTGTACGCCTATTGGGATCACGTTGGCGGCGGCGGAAAAATGTATTGGGCCGTGGCGGGCGCCATGAGTTCGGCGCAACTTGGCATCACTCTGGCGCCGGCCATTCGCGCTGGTCTTGTGCATGGACTTTCCGTGACGGGCGCGAACTTAGAAGAGTCGCTGTTTCGTTTGGTGGCCCATCACGGCTACAAAGATTTTCCCGAGTACCGCTATTTCACAAAGCAAGACGACACCAAAATTCTGAAGCAGCGCATGCGCCGCGTGACCGACACCAGCATTCCAGAGGATGAAGCGTTTCGCGCGGTGGAAAAGATTTTGGTTCCCATGTGGAAGAAGGCCACCAAGAATGGTGATCGCCGTTTCTGGCACGAATACTTTTATGAATTGGTGCTTGCCATTCCGCGCAGCAAGTACCAAGGCAATCCAGAAGATTGCTGGCTGCTTGCCGCCGCGAAGGCGAAGTTGCCAATGGTGGTGCCAGGCCACGAAGACTCAACCTTTGGAAATATTTTCGCGTCGCATGTGAAGTTCAATGAATGCAACGCCAGCATTGTGAAGAGCGGCATTGAATACATGGGACAGCTTTATGACGACTACAAGGTTCTTTCCAAGGGAAAAGGCGTTGGATTTTTCCAAATTGGTGGCGGCATTTCGGGCGACTTTCCAATTTGCGTGGTGCCATCCATTAAGTACGACTTGCAACAACCCGTGAAACCTTGGGCTTACTTCTGCCAAATTTCAGACTCCACCACTTCATATGGTTCGTATTCCGGCGCCAC
>CAIUGT010000136.1 GCA_903898755.1 uncultured bacterium
CGTTCACGGTGCACCATGCGCCGACTGCGGTCGCAACTAATCCACTTGGAGTCATAATCGCGAGTGGCCACGCAACCATCAACTGTTTGCGCCCACTTGGCCATGACCCACGGTAATCCTGTTCGAACACGCTTCACAAACGGCGCGTTCAATTCGCGCGTCTCCTCACATTCCAACAAATGTGTTTCAATTCCATGGGCGCGCAATTTCTCAGCGCCGCCCGCGGCATCTGGATTTGGATCCGCGCAACCGTACACCACGCACGCCACGCCCGCGTTCTTCAACGCGTCAACACACGGCGGCGTGCGTCCAAAGTGCGCGCAGGGTTCCAGCGTCACAATCGCCGTGGCACCGCGCGCCTTCGCGCCCGCGCGTTTCAACGCCTCCACCTCAGCGTGCGCGCCGCCAATCTTGCGGTGATATCCCCAGCCAACCAAATTCTTTTTTGCGTCCACAATCACGCAACCCACCATGGGGTTCGGCTCCACAAATCCGTGCCCGCGCACAGCCAGTCGTGCAGCAATTTTCAGCCAAAAAAGACAAAGATCCGCCCCAATTTGGACATCGGGGCGGATCGTGTTCAGTGTGCTCTTCGGCATAGCGCCGTCAGCGAAAGGTCAAGCCTTCGCCAACACTTCATCCTTCAAGCGCTCAGGCATGATGCGATAGGTTGCTGGTTCCATCACGCTTGAAGCACGACCTTGAGTCATGCTGCGCAGCGTGGTGGTGTAGCCGAACAATTCAGCGAGCGGAACTTCCGCTGTGATCATTCGGGTGATGCCGCGCAACTCGCTGTCAATAATTTGACCGCGTCGGCTTGCAATATCGCCAGCCACGTTGCCAAAGAATTCGTCAGGAGTTGTCACGACCAACTTCATAATTGGCTCAAGCAACGCCAAGCCAGCGCGCGTGCATGCTTCACGGAACGCAAGTGCGCCCGCTTGTTCAAACGCGATCTGACTTGAATCGACATCGTGGTATGAACCAAACACAAGTTGGCAACGCACGTTGATCACTGGGTAGCCACCAAGAATTCCACTGGCGGCCGCTTGACGCGCGCCGTACTCCACGCTTGGAATAAATTCACGCGGAATAGAACCACCGCTGACCTTGTCTTCAAAGACAACGCCGTTCTTCATCACCAATTCTTCGAGATCGGCCTCTTCCTTGGTCATTGGGGACACGGTCACCACGGCGTCACCGTATTGACCGCGACCGCCGGACTGCTTCTTGAACAGACCGCGAATATCCTTGGCGGTTCCAGTGATGGTCTCGCGGTAGGCCACGCGTGGCTTGCCAACGGTCACATTCACTTTCATGTCGCGAACCAGTTTGTTTTTAATGATTTCCAAGTGCAATTCACCCATTCCGCTGATGATGGTTTCGCCCGTTTCATCGTTGTAATTGCTGCGGAATGAAGGATCTTCGCGTCGGATGATGGTGAGCGATTCGCCCAACTTCTTCTTATCGTCGGCGGTGTTTGGCTCGATGCTCATGGAAATCACGGGCTCCGGGAAGACCATTCGCTCAAGCACAATCGGATGATCAGGGTCGCACAATGTGTCACCCGTGAATGAATCCTTCAGACCAACCACCGCAACAATTTGACCGGTACCAGTCTCGTCAAGCGCGGTGCGATTCTGCGCGTGCATTTCATACAGGCGGCTGACATTTTCACGTCGACCATTTCCTGGATTCAGAACGCGGCTGCCCTTGGCCAACTTGCCTGAATAAATGCGCAGGTAGGTCAAGTTGCCGGCGACATCGCTGACCACTTTGAACACCAAGGCGGAGAACGGCGCGTCTTCGCTGTGCGGCCGGGAAAGTTTAATTGAAACATCTTTTGGATCCACGCCTTCAACTGGCGGACGCTCTGTTGGGCAGGGCAGGTAATCAACAACCGCATCCAGAATTTTCTGCACGCCGGTGTACTTCAGCGCTGAACCGCAAATCACTGGCGCGCACTTCAGGCCAATGGTTGCCTTGCGAAGCGCGGCCTTTAATTCAGGCACGGTGATGGTGGATGGATCCGTCAAGAATTTCTCGGTGAGGGAGTCATCAAGATCGGCGATATTTTCCACCATTTGCGTGCGCCACTTCTGCGCAGTTTCAAGGAAATCCTCGGGGATTTCGGTCTCTTTAATTTCGTTGCCTTGTTCGGCTGGATTCCAGTACATGGCCTTCATGCGCATCAAATCAACGATGCCCTTGAAGGTTGCGCCGCCACCAATTGGAACTTGAATGGCGATTGCGTTTGCGCCCAAGCGCGTCTTCAAACTGCCGAAGGAGAAGTCAAAGTCTCCGCCGAGTTTGTCCATCTTGTTGATCAAGCACAAACGCGGAACACCGTAGCGATCAGCTTGGCGCCACACGGTTTCACTTTGCGCTTCAACGCCTTCCTTGCCGTCAAACACGGCGACCGCGCCGTCAAGCACGCGCAAGGATCGTTCCACTTCAATTGTGAAATCCACGTGGCCCGGCGTGTCGATCAAATTCACCTTGTATTCAACGCCCTCATATTCCCATGGGCAAGTGGTCGCGGCGCTTTGAATGGTGATGCCGCGCTTTTGCTCTTCTTCAAGGCTGTCCATGGTGGCGGTGCCTTCATGCACTTCACCCATGCGATGGATCTTGCCGGTATAGAAAAGAATGCGCTCCGTCACGGTGGTCTTGCCAGCGTCAATGTGGGCGCAAATTCCGATGTTTCGAACCTTGTTCAGATCAATGGGCATGTGTAGCTCGTCTGCCCCAATGTCGGGGCGTGTAAAAGTGTGCGTGCGTCCAGAATTCGACTTCATCCGCATAAGACGCCTGCGGTGAAGAATCGAAGAGAGTAGGCATTTTGTGGTGTTCAGGTCAAGGGTTGAATCAATGCAAATCGACCATTCAAATCCCTTGGAAGTCCCTAGGAAATCAATTGGAGCAGGCGTGACAGGGGGTGGACAAGCGCAAATGCCTCAAATGGCGCAAATTCCCAAGTAAATCAGCCTTATTGGCTCACATCTTGCGCACAAGTCGGTCCAAATCCAAGCCCCATTTTTCCAGATGCGGACGAATCACGGCAAGAAATCGCCGGCCGTCCTCCACATATCCCGCGGTTGGGGCAATGCCTGGAAGCAGATTTGCAAAGAATGCGTTCATTCTGCTCATGCTGAGTTCGCGGACATATTTCGCCGTCATGCTGGCTAGCGCAACTGGCAAATGCCGTTGCTCCGATTCCGCCTCGAAAGAAATAAGCATGTTTTGCTTGCCATCAATCACTTCGTAGCGACTGTCGCGGTCGTTCTCCTCATGAATGCGAATGATGGCCTCTGGAAACGCGCGCTGCAACGGTTTGAAATAATGCGTGCGTCCACTTTGTCGATCGCACGCCACGCACAATTGCGCGTCGGGATATTTTTCTCGCAGTTCGCACAAAATGCGCAGCAGCGCCAACTCGCTCACAGCTGATTTACTTCCGGTCGCTTTGGAAAATTGATTCAACTCCTCTGGCTCAATGATCGTGCAGCGGTTCCACACCAACCGCGCGCCGGAAGTTTCAAAGGCAAGGCTGATGCGATTGGCCGCGATCCGCAACTCGTCGCCCGTGGTGGCGATGGGCAGCAACGTGGCAGGCAGTTCCTTGTGCCACGGCAACGCGTCCGCGGGACCGCACGCAAGCAACTTCAGAAAATCGCTTTCTTTCAGCGGAAATAGTTCGGTTTCTTTGGAGCGCGTGTGGCGCGTCATGGCGTCAAGGGTGCTTAACACGCCGCGTTCCAAGTTTCGAAGCGGGTGCGTCTTTGCTTCTTTTGAACCCTTGAGTGTTTTTGAATCATCAATCGCAACGCGACCTTTGTGATCCGTCGGACGTTTGCACACCGCGCTTGAAAGCGGCTTCCACAAATCGGGCCACAGACCCAGCGCTTCATCTGTGCTCCACGCGGTGCACGCAACAGTCATCGGTCCAAGCAGTGGTCCGTAGCCCGCCTCGTCAATGCCCGCGTAAATGCGCATGCTTTCAAGCCTACAACAAGCGGCGATTTTCATTCGTTTCGCCGCCGCGCATCACTTGCAAAATGTCGGGTACATTCTCACGCAACAGGAGCAACATCATGGCAACCAACAGCAAGACATCGGAAATTTTAGGCGCAGAAGCCGCCGCACTTTTTACGCACAAGGCGAAAGTGGACAAGAAACTTTTGCATCTGCCTGGTCCAGATTTTGTCGATCGCATTTGGATGGGTTCGGATCGCAACCCGCAAGTGCTGCGAAATCTGCAATCGTTCTACGACCATGGGCGTCTTGCGGGAACCGGTTACATGAGCATTCTTCCAGTCGATCAAGGTATTGAGCATTCGGCGGGCGCAAGTTTCGCCAAGAATCCGTTGTACTTTGACGGCGAAAATATTGTCAAACTTGCAATGGAGGGCGGTTGCAACGGTGTCGCCACCACCTTTGGCGTGCTGGGTTCGGTCAGCCGCAAGTACGCGCACAAAATTCCATTTCTTGTGAAGTTGAATCACAATGAGTTGCTGACATTTCCAAACCAGTTCAAGCAAATCATGTTTGGATCGGTGAAAGAAGCGTGGAACTTGGGCGCCGCCGCGGTGGGCGCGACAATTTATTTTGGTTCGGAAGATTCCGATCGCCAAATCATTGAGGTGGCCAACGCGTTTTATGAGGCGCATCAACTTGGCATGTGCACTTTCTTGTGGTGCTATCTGCGCAATCCCGCTTTCAAGACCTCCGAAAAAGATTTCCATGTCAGCGCCGATCTCACGGGTCAGGCCAATCATTTGGGCGTCACCATTGAAGCCGACATTATCAAGCAAAAGCAGGCGGAACTGAACGGCGGATACCAGGCCTTGAACATGGGCAATTCCAGTTACGGAAAATTTGATCCGCGCATTTACACCGACCTGTGCACCGATCATCCGATTGATCTCACTCGCTACCAAGTGCTCAATTGCTACGGCGGTCGTTCGGGTCTGATCAATTCAGGCGGCGCGTCTGGTAGCGATGATTTGTTGCAGGCCGTGCGAACCGCGGTGATTAACAAGCGCGCTGGTGGAAGTGGTTTGATCACGGGCCGCAAGGCTTTCCAAAAGCCAATGGTGGACGGCGTGAAGTTGCTCAACGCGGTTCAAGATGTCTATTTGGATAGCGGGATCACAATCGCATGAGAATGTCGCCAATTGCCGCGGGTTTGTTGGCTATTGTGGTTTTGTGTGGGTGCAAATCCCCGTCTCAATCTGATCCAGTTCGCCCTCCATTTCAGTTGGAGTGGCACTTGGCCAGCGCGAAACCCATGAAGGACTTTGTGGAAATGTCCGATCGCGACTCGGACAAAGGCGACAAAAAAATATGGGTTGACCCGCGCCCCATGCTTCGTTTGTCGGATATTTCAAACGCGGCTCGTTCCACTTCGGGCGATGACTTTCTCTATCTCAATGTCAAAATGGCTTCACGAGTTGGACTGCAAAGCGACACGGGCTCGCATGTCAAGGAATTATTGGCGCTCTTGATCAAAGGCAAAGTTGTCTACGTGGCCACGCTGCAATCTTCGCTGTCGCGCCAGATGCCTGTGCGTATTGGCGTTGGCGGAATTACAGAGGCTGAAGCCGATGAAATTCTTGCCGCTGTTCGCGCCAACGGCGGAAAATAATTTCGCGCCCATCTTCGTGGCTTCATCACCACATATCCGCGGGCGCATTTGATATGCGCCCGCGGTGTGAAAAACATTCGTCTTTGCAAAATGCAGTCTGCGATTTTCCAGCGATTTATCCGGCGGTCACGCGCTGCACAATTGCTTGACGAGTTGGTTTCACAGGGCGCGAGGACTCCAAGGAGCGGCGAATTTCCTCCGCGCCACGAACGTCCTCGCCAAAGCGCACAAGTCGCAGCGAATTGGCGATGACAAAGATGTACGCGCCCGCTTGGTAAAACGGCGTGATCCAAATTTGAATTCTGCCCGTGGCGGCCAACGCCAAACCCACAATGGCCAACACCAACGCCGCCGCAATGTTCAGCGCGATAATTCCGCGTGTTCGCCGCGCCAATTCCAGTAAAAACGGAATGTGGCGCAGGTCGTCATTCATCAACGCCACACCCGCGGAGTTCGTGGCTATGTCGCTGCCGGAAAGTCCCATGGCCACGCCCACCTCGGCGCTGGCAAGAATTGGGCCGTCGTTAATTCCGTCGCCCACCACCAATGTGCGGTGCCCGCGGCGAATGAGATATTTCAATTCCTCGTGCTTCTCTTCAGGCAAACATTCAGCCTCAATTGAATCCACGCCAACGGCCTCACCAACACGCGTCGCCACTTCCAAGCGGTCGCCCGTAAAGATGCAGACTTTGCGCACGCCCAATTCGCGCAATCGCGAAACAACCTCGCTGGCATTTTGTCGCAACTTATCTTCAAGACCAACGGCGCCCAAGTAGCGGCCGCCCAACATGACATGCACGCTGCTCATGCCCTCAATTTTTTTGGATGCTTCATCAACCTGGGTCGCGATGGACGCGTCATTCTCCAGTAGCCACTGCGCGCGACCGGCAAGCACCTGTCCGTCATTGGTTTGAGCGCTCACGCCGCGTCCGTGCAACTCCTTGTAGTCACGAATGGCGCGTGGCAAAATACGGGCTTTTGCCGCGGTTTCCAGAATACTTCGCGCCAATGGATGGTTGCTGCTTTGCTCGGCGTCGGTGGCGGCTTGCAACAGAAGCGCGGGGTCCACGCCGTCCGCGGGCGCCAATCTGCCCACGCTAAATTTTCCCGTGGTCAGTGTTCCAGTTTTATCCATGATCACAGTGTCAATGTTGGACGCGCTCTCAAGCACGCGAGTGGTCTTGATCATAATTCCAAGACGCGCCGCCGCCGCAAAGGCCGCGACCATGGCGGTTGGATACGCGATCAGCAACGCGCCAGGACATGTCACAACAAGCACGGTCACCGCGCGCTCGGCGGCTTGATCACGAACCGCGGCAATTTCACTTTTGCTCGTGAAGAACCACACAAGCGCCGCCACCATCAATACAACTGGAACGTAATACGTCGCCAGGCGCTCGATTAATTCTTGTTTATGGCCCTTGGCATTTTCCGCCTCGCGAATCAGCGACTCCACTTTTCCAATTGTGCTTTCACCGGCGACCGCCGTCACTTCAATATCCAATTGTCCCGTGAGATTGGTGGTTCCGGCGTAGACCGCGGTTCCTTCGCTGGCTTCAATGGGAATCGCTTCACCAGTCAAACTAGCTTGATTTACGCTGCTTTGCCCTGCAATCACGCGTCCGTCCACGGGAAGATTTTCACCAGGACGCACGCGAACTTTTTGTCCGACACGAATTTGTGCCAACGTGGTTTCCTTCTCGCTTCCATCATTTTGAATCAGGCGCGCAATGTCGGGTGTCAACTCAACCAGATCACGAATGGCGCGTTGGGCGCCCCACGCGGTTCGGCTCAAGATCAATTCGCTCAGCCACAAGAAGAACGCCAAGAATCCCGCGGCCAAATACAAATTGTTGGCAAGCGCCGCCAACACGGCCAGGCTGGCCAACGAGTCGCCGCTGGGCCGACCCATTTTCATTTCCTTCAACGCGCCAAAGACCAAGGGAGCAACCAACATCAACGCGCCAATCGCCGCCGGTATTTGAGCCACTTGAGGTTGCAATCCAAGCAGGCTTCCAATCCAACTTGTCAGCAGCAATGTTCCACCAGCCAGCGCGATAAAGAGTCTGCGTTCAAGTCGCTCTCCGCCTTGCGAAAGATCGCGGCGTGAGGATGTGTTGGCAAGAGTGTCGGATGGGCTCATCTTAAATGTCTCGTTTCGTTTGGTTCAAGAATCAAAAAGCACATGCTTCTTGATGAAGGTCAAAGCCTAGCAGGGGGCAAGCATGAGGCAAGCGAGTTGTTCCCTTGCGGGCATGCGGGAAATGGACAATGGTCTCGCACGTCATCAATTTCGGTCGTCATGTGATTGCAGGGTTCGTATGGGGCACGCATGGAGTTCGCCGCCGCAAACTCAATTTGGCAAATTTCCCCGCATCAGGGTCCGAAGAATTATCCAATCCGCTCCGCTTTGGCTGAGCGACCCATTAAGTCGCGCACCGCTTGGGCGGGGGAATGATTTTCAAAGAGAACGCTGTGAACTGCGGCGGCAATGGGCATTTCAATGGCATATTTTTGCGCCAGCGCACGCAGACTTTTGCAAGTTTCCACGCCTTCAACCACTCCATTGGTCGCGGCCAACGCTTCGGGCAAGGACATTCCGCGCCCAATTTTTTCACCCAGCGTTCGATTGCGGCCTTCGGGGCTGAAGCAGGTTGTCGCTAAATCGCCAACGCCCGCGATGCCAAAAAAAGTTTCTTGTTTTGCGCCCATGGCTAAACCAAGTCGAACAATTTCCGCCAGTCCGCGCGCAAGCAGCGCGCTCTTTGCGTTGAATCCCATTTCCAATCCATCCAATATTCCCGCCGCCAATGCCACGACATTTTTCGCGGCGCCGGCAATTTCCACTCCAACTGGATCGTGGCTTGTGTAGATGCGCAGCCATGGCCTTGAAAAAATTCCTTGCACCAACGCCGCGAAGTGCTCATGGTCACTCGCGCACAACAACGTCGCTGGAAGTTGCCGCGCCAATTCACTGGCAATGGTTGGACCGCTCAACACCGCGAAGGGTCGTTTACCAGTCACGGCTTCAAGCACATCAAGCGGCGGGCACAGCGAGGAAACTTCCACGCCTTTGGTCACGGTAACAATGCCAGTGTCCTTCATCAGTGTTGGCGCAATGCGCTGCCATGTGGCGCGCGCAAATTGGGCGGGTATGGCGCTGACCGCCACGGTGGCGCCGGCAAAGATTTCTTCAATGCTGGCGCTCACGCGCACCTGCGCTGGCAATTGAAAGTTTGCAAGGCGCATGTTGCTTCGTGTGTGCGCCAATAGTTTTGCGTCCTCAGGAAACGGACTCCACAGCCGAGTTTCATGGCCAGCTTGCGCAACAATGGACGCAAGAACAAGGGCCATTTGGCCATCACCAGCGATCGCAATTGTGTGCTGCATACTCATTCCTCTTCAAATCTACCTTCAACCAATGCGCGCAACGCCGCAATCGCTTCGCTGGCGTCAGCACCTTCGGCTTCAATTTCAATTTCCGTGCCTTGAGTGCAGGCCAGCATCAACATTTGCATGACACTTTTTCCATCCACGCGCTCTTGATTGTCAGTGCGATGCACTTTGATGGAGCATCCAAACGAACCCGCCATGGATGCAAATGACATCGCGGGGCGCGCATGAAGCCCCAGTCGGTTCAATATCAACACGCGCGACGATTTCAAGTCTTTAGCGTACCAATGGATTGGCGTCAGCTTCATCAAGCAGCGTGACGACATCCGCCACGGTCTTCGCTTGGCGAAGAAATTTTCGAAATTGCTCTTGGCTCAGAATGGAGAATAATCCTTCCATTGCGGCTAAATGCAGTTCCGGTTTGTCCTCTGGACTCAGCAGTAAAAAGATCGCATGAACCGGCTGGCGATCAAGCGCGTTGAAATCAAGTCCAGCTGGATGCAACCCAATGGCGGCCACGCATTTTTTAACTTCCAAAGTTTTAACATGCGGCACCGATACGCCATGGCCGAAACCCGTGGAACCTTTTTTCTCACGCTTGATGACCGCCTTGAGAAATTCATCGCGTTGCGCGGGCTTGAACGCGCCGCCTTTCATCAAAGCGTCAAGAAGCTCGCCAATGCACTCATCGCGCTTGGGAGATTTCAGTCCCGTCACGATTGCTTTTTCCAAAATCAATTGGCGAAGTTTCATACGGGCGACCTATTTCCTTTCAAACCACGATGTGTTGTTGGCAAATTGTTGAAGAACAACTTTCCAAAAGGTTTCGAGAAGTAGAAGTCGTCATAATGAGGTGTTTCGCAGCACAAAATTAAGTTGTTTTATCAATCTCTGGGTGCTTACGATTGCGCAAACGGTCTTTATGGTCGGTTAATTGCCGCACTCCGCGGTCAAGCACCAAGTCAACGCACGCATACAAATCATCATGCGTGCTGTTGGCAATGAAGTCCTCATGGTGCTCGACGTCGGTGATCAATTCGACATGAAATCCATGGTGTGGTTGCTTTTCAATCACGAAATTAATTTGCAGCACCTTGTCAAAATGGCGCTCCAAACGCGTCACTTTGCTGCGAATGTATTGTTCAATGGCGGGGGTTAAATCCAAATGCTTGGCGCTAATGTTCACGATCATTGTGATTCCTTTCGTATGAATCTGGACGTTTCAACCCTAGGTTGTGAATCTGCAATCCACAAGACATATTTCAGAAACTTAGTTCATTTTTTGATTTGGGTTCGATGCAACAGTGAAATTGGGACGACTTCCGCCATGACGCAGCCAATGGGCGACCCGCGCGAGCGCCTCTGGCAAGGCTTGGCTCTCTTCTTCAAAGACCCGCGCGGCCAATTGAGTGGCGTTCATGCCGTCATCAATCGGGCAGCGGCGCTGCAAAATAATGGAGCCCGTATCAAATTGTTCATCTGCCCAGTGCACGGTGCAGCCGCTTTCAATTTCGCCTGCGGCAAGCACCGCGGCATGAACATGTTCGCCCCACATTCCGCGGCCTCCAAATTTTGGCAGCAACGAGGGATGAATATTCAGGCATCGATTTTTCCAGCGCGCAACGCGAAACAATCTCAGGTATCCAGCAAGCACAATCAACTCGGCGCCCGATTTT
Organism: uncultured bacterium; assembly: GCA_903898755.1. Taxonomy (GTDB): domain Bacteria; phylum Planctomycetota; class Phycisphaerae; order Phycisphaerales; family SM1A02; genus SYAC01. Next base: position 10,717 of record CAIUGT010000136.1, read on the forward strand.
TCCAGCGCAGCATCCAAGCGATCATCAAGCGTGTCAGTTGGAAGCGAGGCAATTTCACAGGTCTCAAGGCCTAGCGCAGCGGCAGCTTGAATGCCAGCCACATTGGCGCGCGTTGACGCAACAAGCACAATGCGAGCCGGAATTTTTGCGCCGAGTATTTTTTGATGCAGGTTCACAACGCTGCGACCGCCACCAGAAATCAAGCACGCGACGCGCACGGGGTTGTGCATGTCGTCGGTGGTCATACGTGGGGATGTTCGGAAATGTCGGGCTTTGTGCGGAAATCAACGCTGTGTCCAGCGTGGTTCACCGAGACCATTTTCACTGTGGCGTGCGTCACGATTACTTTTTCTCCGCCAAGGTAGCGCTCCGCCTCCACGATCACCGACACGGTGACGCTGCTGCGGCCAGTCGCAGCGGTCTTGGTGAACACGGTCAGCACATCGCCCGTGAATACTGGCGCCTTGAATTCAACGCGGTCAAAAAGAATCGTGACCCAGCGATGCAGTCCATGTTTGCGCGCTTCCAAGTACGCCGCTTCGTCGATCAGGCTTAATATTTTTCCGCCAAAAATTGTGCCTTGGTGATTGGCATCTTCCGGGTGCGTCACATGGCGCAATGTGAGCGCTTGATCACTTAGATTCATGTTGGCGAGTGTATCTGCACACCTATAAAGTTTTTGTTGATGCGCGCTTGGACTTCTTTTTCATTACGGATTTCACGCCGCGTGTTTGTCCCAGCATTCGCTGTAAATACAAGCCCGTGGCGCTTGCAGCATTTTGAGCGACTTTCTCCGGAGTTCCAGCCGCAAGAACTTCGCCGCCGCGTTCGCCACCTTCTGGACCCAGGTCAATAATCCAGTCGGCGCATTTGATCACATCCAGATTGTGTTCAATGACAATCAGTGTGTGCCCGGCGTCGGCCAATCGGTTCAACACTTCCAGCAATTTGCGCACGTCATCAAAGTGCAATCCAGTCGTGGGTTCATCAAGCACATACAGCGCGCTGCCAGTGGAACGATTTCCAAGTTCGGTTGCCAATTTAATGCGCTGCGCTTCGCCGCCCGACAACGTTGTGCTGGCTTGCCCCAGTTGCATGTAGCCCAGGCCCACATCGCGCACGCACTTGAGCATTTCACGAATCTTGGGGTGCGCGTCAAAGAACACAACGGCATCATCAATGGTCATGTCCAGCACTTCGGCAATGGTCTTGTTCTTAAAGCGAATATCCAACGTTTCTTTTGCGTACCGTGTTCCGTTGCAAGACTCGCAGGTCACAAAAATATCCGGCAAGAAATGCATTTCAATTTTGCGCACGCCTTGCCCTTGGCAAATTTCGCAGCGTCCGCCTTTCACATTGAAAGAAAATCGACCTGGCTCGTAGCCACGCGCGCGGCTCTCCGCCACGGCCGCGAAGAGTTTACGAATGTCATCAAAAATACCCGTGTACGTTGCGGGATTTGATCTTGGTGTTCGCCCAATCGGGCTTTGATCCACCTCAACCACGCGTTCAATTCCCGCGAGTCCAGTCACGCGGTCATGCGCGCCTGGGACCACTTTGGATCCATGGACTGTCTTTTGCGCGACCTTCAGAAGCACTTCATTGACCAATGAACTTTTGCCGCTGCCCGAAACTCCACTCACGCAAATAAAACCACCAAGTGGAAAAGTCACATTAATGTTTTTCAAATTGTTTTCGCGCGCGCCTTTGACCACGATCGCTTTTGATTCAGTGACGGATCGGCGCGTTTGAGGTATCTCCACGCAACGCTCGCCCCGCAGGTACATGCCTGTCAAACTTGTGGCATGCGCGGCGACTTCATTTGGAGTTCCTTGTGCCACAACCTTGCCACCGTGGCGTCCAGGACCAGGACCAATGTCCACGACAAAATCAGCGGCGCGAATGGTGTCCTCGTCATGTTCAACAACAATCACGGAGTTTCCAATATCAGTCAGTTTGCGCAGTGTTTTGACAAGTCGATCATTGTCGCGCTGGTGCAAGCCAATGGTTGGCTCATCCAACACGTAGCAGACACCAACCAATCCGCTGCCAACTTGAGTCGCCAGGCGAATGCGCTGCGCTTCGCCACCGGAAAGTGTTCCACTGGCGCGATCCAAAGTCAGGTAGTCCAGGCCAACGCTGTACAGAAATCCAAGTCGTGATTCAATTTCCTTCAGAATAGGTTGCGCGATTTGTTTTTTGCCAGCGGACAATTGCAGTTGCTTGAAATACTCAATGGCGTGGCCAACATTCAGCGCGCTCGCGTCAGCGATGCTCAGGTGTTTGTCCATGCCACGAACTTTCACCGCCAAACTTTCGGGACGAAGCCGCTTGCCTTGGCACGCGGGACAAGCCGTGCCACGCATGTAGTGAACCAAGCGCTCCTTTACAAATTCGCTTTCAGATTCCAAATAGCGCCGACGCAAGTTTGGCAGCACGCCCTCAAATTTCACTCCAAGTTTTTCGGCGTCCTCCTCCGGAATTCCATCCATCAGATAGCGGCGAATTCGCGGCGGCAATTTGGAATAGGGCAGCTCTCGATCAACTTTGAAAAAGGCGCAAAATCCACGCAGGATTCGGCCGTAATAAATGTTCATGCGTCGACCATTGCGCCGCCACGGCTCAATGGCGCCATCTGCAACGCCCGCGTCGGGATTGGCAACAACAAGTTCAGCGTCAAATTCTTGAATTTGCCCAAGGCCACTGCAGGCGGCGCATGCTCCTTGTGGCGAGTTAAAAGAAAATAATCTCGGCTCAAGTTCTGCTAGCGAGCATTCAGGATGTTCTGGACACGCCAGCTTATCGCTGAATCGATGTTCCTTCCAATTGTCTCCATCCTCAACCAGAGCAAGTGCGCTGCCGGCGCCAAGTTTTAAAACCGTCTCAACACTTTCCGCCAGGCGCTGACGATCACTTTGCTCGGGAACAATTCGATCCAGAATTGCTTCAATGGTGTGCAATTCGTAGCGACCAAGTCCCAGAGGATTTTCGCCGCCGGCTTTCAGCGCCTCGCGGATGTCGATCAGTTTGCCATCCACGCGCGCGCGAACCAGTCCTTGTTTCTGCAATGCTTCAAGAACATCCTTATGGAAACCTTTGCGCGCGCGAATGACCGTGGCCGCCAACATGACGCGTTTGCCCGCAAAAGAATCCAGAATTGCGTCCGTGATTTGTGTGGCGCTCATGGCCGTGATTTCACGACCGCATATTTTTCCGTTGTCACTGCTGTGCCAACACGTGGGAGTGCCGCAACGCGCCCACAGTAAACGCATGGCGTCGTAAATTTCAGTGGTTGTTGCAACCGTGCTGCGCGGCGTGTGGCCGCCACCGCGTTGTTGAATAGCGATCGTTGGTGGAAGGCCATCAATGCGTTCCACATTCGGCTTCTGCATTTGGTTGAGAAATTGGCGTGCGTAGGCGGACAAACTCTCCATGTACTTGCGTTGGCCTTCGGCGAAAATAGTGTCAAAGGCTAAACTACTTTTGCCGCTGCCAGACACGCCCGTGAACACCACCAGTTGATCACGCGGAATTGAAAGCGAAAGCGATTTTAAATTATGCTCGCACGCATTTTCAATTCGGATTTCTCTTTTGGTTGTGGTCATACAATTTGGAAATAGTATTCCAGGCGTTTTGGTGGGGGAGTCAATGTAGGTCTTGCAACTTATAGGAACAATAAAGGTGCCTTGGCGCCTGTAAATTTGGTAAATGTAAGATAATGCTTGTTTCTTTGGGTCTTTCAGGTGGAATTATGTGTAGGAAGAAGCATGGTAGGTCAAGAGAGAAAAAACTTGCGGCGAGACTCGTAGTTTCTGCCGATACAACAAAAACTGACTTGCCTGCCTAAGGTAGTGAGATATGGAAAACCGAAACGCATCACCAGCCATTGCCAAGCCGAGCATCCTGAAAGATGACTTTGAGGCTGTGCGTCGACCTAGTGCTGATGAAATTCCAGATCTTGTTGAAATGGCGGCGCTACGCGAAGCATGTCGGCGCACACGACTTGGGCGCTCAATGGTTGCCGAGCCATTGATGAAAAATTTTTGATGAAACTGTTCCAGCGCTGAAACACATTTCTAATGTTCCATGTATTGAGAAAGCCCCGTGATCGCGGGGCTGATTTGTTTTTAAGCTGGCTATTTCAGTTGGTATTTCGCCGCGCATGAAATTGCGCACGAAGCCTCACATTGTATTGAGCAACTCGATGCGCCTTGAGTCACACGATTAAGGGTGGATGCGTTTCCCACTGGCTCGCGTGCCCGGCATGCCGGCGTTGGTTGAGCGCTTTTGCATGGGTTCCTCTTCGGGCAAAATCATTCCCTCCACTCGTGGCGAGGCTTTCAAACGGTTGATGCGATCCCTTAACTTCGCCGCGGTCTCAAATTCCATTTCCTCTGCGGCGCGCAGCATGTCCGCATGCATGGCTTCCAACATTTCATCGCGGTCCATTTCTTTGTCATCTTTGCGGCCGGCGGCGGCGCGCACACTTCGCGAAGCCGCCAATTCCTGCTCAATTCCGCGGCGTATCGCCTTGTGGATAGTTTCTGGGGTGATGTTGTTGGCGGTGTTGTGTGCGATTTGTTTTTGGCGCCGCCGTGACACTTCGTCTATCGCCGCCTGCATTTCCTTGGTCACTTTGTCCGCGTATAAAATGGCTTCTGAATTTGAGTTGCGCGCCGCGCGGCCCATGGTCTGAATCAAACTCGAAGTGCTACGCAGAAAACCTTGGCGATCGGCGTCTAAAATGCAAACCAAGCTGACCTCCGGAAGATCAAGTCCTTCGCGCAGCAAGTTGACGCCGATCAAGACGTCGTATACGCCCTCGCGCAATTCACGCAGCAACTCAAGGCGATCAAGGGTTTCAATTTCGCTGTGCAAATAACGCACGCGCAGGCCTTGCTTGTCCAAATGCGTGCATAAATCTTCGCACAATCTTTTGGTGAGAGCGGTGACCAGTGTTCGTTCACCGCGCGCGGCGCGTTCACGGGCGCGCTCAATGAAATCCGCCACTTGGGTGAGAGCGGGCAAAATGGTGATTGGCGGATCGACAAGTCCAGTCGGTCGGATCACCTGCTCGGTCACGACACCACCGCAATGCTCCAGTTCCCATGCGCTTGGAGTGGCGCTGACTAAAATAGTTTGCGGCACCAATGATTCAAATTCTGGAAATGTCAGCGGTCGATTGTCCAGCGCGGCGGGCAGTCGAAACCCGTGTTCCACCAGCGTTTCCTTGCGTTTTCGATCGCCAAAGTACATGCCGCGCATTTGCGGAATGGTGACGTGCGATTCGTCGATCACGCACAGCCAATCATTTTTTTCGCGCCCGGGAATGCTGCGGAAATAATCTAGCAAGCAATACGCACGCTCGCCCGCGGTGCGGCCATCGAAGTAGCGGCTGTAATTTTCAATGCCGCTGCAGAAGCCAGTCTCGTGGATCATTTCCAAGTCGTATTGCACACGGCCTTGAAGACGCTGCGCCTCCACCAACTTTCCCGCCGAGCGCAGTTCAAGAACACGCGCAGCAAGATCCTTGCGCATCTCGGCCAAGGCTTTTTGCACTTGGTCCTCGGGCATCATGTAATGCTTGGCTGGAAAAATAAAAGCGGCGACTTCCTCGGCTAAAATTTCACCACTCACCGGGTCGACAATTTCAATGCGCTCCACTTCGTCTCCAAACATGCCAATGCGAATCGCGTGTTGCTCATATGCGGGATAGACCTCGATTAAATCGCCGCGCACGCGAAAGGTGCCGCGCTCTGGCGCGACCTCGTTGCGGATGTATTGCATGGTGGTTAAACCAAGGAAAAAGGCTCGCCGATCAAGCTTTTCACCACGGCGCACGGCCAGCATGCGATTCATGTATTCGGCCGGACTGCCCAAGCCGTACAAGCAACTCACGCTAGCAACAACAATCACATCTTGGCGCGAAAGCAGGGCACTGGTGGTTGCAAGTCGTAGACGATCCAAGTCGTCGTTGCGCGACGCGTCCTTCTCAATGTAAATATCGCGCTGAGGTATGTACGCCTCAGGTTGGTAGTAGTCGTAGAAACTCACAAAATAATTCACCGAGTTGTTTGGAAATAATTCGCGCAACTCCTCGTATAGTTGCGCGGCCAGCGTTTTGTTGTGGCTGATCACAAGCGTGGGTTTGCGCACGCGCTCAATGACATTGGCAATGGTGAATGTTTTTCCAGTTCCCGTGGCGCCAAGCAATGTTTGCCATTGTCGTCCCTCTTTCAAACCTTCAATCAATGACTCGATCGCCGCCGGTTGATCTCCCGTGGGAACAAATGGGGCCTGAATTTGAAAGGCGCGATCGCTCACACATGCACTGTAGGAAGTGGGGCGCTTGCATGCGAATTCAAATTCACGCGTTTCCAGAAAGAAGTTCGCGCGGCGATTTTCGCAGTAGCCGTCGAACCGCTGGAATGGCGGCAAGAATTGTGAATATCACCACCGTCACCGCGCCAATACCCCATGGAATCAAAGGGAAAATGGCCACAAGATTCAGTCCGATCAAGTCGCGGTACAAAATGCAACCAGCCCAAGCCAATTCAAAACCTAAACCTGTCCCGCCAACAATTGCGGTTACAGCAATCATGGCGGCTTCGGCAAGCACCAGGCAGGCCACGGAATGTCTGCTTGCGCCGGTGGCGCGCAGCACTCCAAACTCATAGCCGCGACCAGAAACTTGCGCTGCGATCACATTGCCCACGCCAAAACATCCAAGCAGCAATGCCGCGAACGCAATGGCGCCGCCCATTCCAAGAATGACTTTGCCAACCTCATCCACTTGCGTACGAATGCCGCGGCCACTAGCGAACAGCGCGCCTGGGACCGCGTTGGCGACAGCGGCGGCCAATTCCTCATCTTGTTCGGTGGAACCGACTGGACCTAAATCCATTTGCATGATCACCGCATCACGCACGCCAAAGTTTTTTGCCACCGCGGACAAATCCATGAACACGCAACTCATGGCGTGCTCCATGTAGACGCTGCGAATTCCAAAAACTTGCGTCGCCATGTCCAAGCCTGCGCTCGACACAACCCCAACCACTTTCATGGTGACGCGGCTCTTGGGACCAATGAGATCAATCGAGTCGCCCACATCAATTCCACGCGCGGTGAGAAATTGCTCCGCAACTAGAACGCCCTCGCCACTTTTCAGTTGCGGCAACGCCGTTTCCGGCGACCCACGAATCCAATCCAAGCGATTCATTTTTAAGAATGAATCAGGCTCAAAACCAACGCAAATCACATTTGGCGGCGCGATGGATTGCACGCCCAGCGCCATTTTGGAATCCGTCTTGAGCGGTAAATATCCAACGGCCGCTGCGTTTCGCACGCCTGGAAGTTTTCGCAGCGCTTCTTGATCGCGCGGACTCAAACCACTGATACGAAACGCAAACGCGTCGCCAAATTTCACCTTGGAACGAATTTCATTCAACAGACTTTCGCCGTTACTCCATGAGCTCACCAGAATGCTCATACCCATCATCAGCGCGCCAGCGGTCAGGCCCAGTCGATATGGCGCGCGCATGACACCACCACGCAACAAACCCTTGGGTAATCCACAGAGTGTTGTCAACGGTCCGCTGAACAACGCACCGACCATTTGCATAATGGGAACGCACAAGAGAAACCACCCAATGTGAATAATCGGCAAGCCAGCCAGCGCATGTAGCCAAAATTTCTGTTGCGTATTTGTTGGAAGCGTCAGCACCAACACCTCAAAACTTGCGCATGCAATTCCAACTCCAAGACAAATCCATATTCCTGCGCGGCGCACTGGTGTAGCGCGTCTACGCAAAGCCTCAAGCGGTGAAGTTTGCGATGCGATGCGCGCGGGGTTGAGCGCCCCAAGCAATCCCGCCATCACCGATCCGCCAAGAGCCAATCCCGCGCCAAGCCACGAAGGCGTGAAACCTTCGGGCAAACTGTCGCGGAACCACCAAGTCACCAGCCACGCACCCGCAAAACCAAAGGGAATTCCCACAATTCCAGCGGTGCTGCTGAGGACCACGCCTGCGCAACATTGCCCCGCGAAAAGTTGTCCGCGCGATGCGCCCAAGCAGCGCAGTGTGGCCAGTTCGCGTTCCAATTCCGCAACCGCGGTGGTCATGCCAACGCCAACAATGAACGAGCAGGCAAGAAATGCGATCACTGTTGCAAGCGTGAAACCAAGTTGCCCCGCGAGCACTTGCTTGTCCATTCCCGATGTCGCCATTTCCGCTGGCTCAAGCAACATGTCCGCTTCGACATCTTTTGAATGCGCCTTGCACCACGCGCCAACGTCTGTTCCCGGCTTCAACAATATTGCGACTTGCGTGGCTTCATCATCGCGACCCATGGCTTGGTTCAGCGTGGAGCGATACACAACCACCGCTGGTTTTTGCAACGCGCCCAACATGGGCCTTTGCACAATTCCGCACACGACTAATTTCACCGGCGCGCCTAATCGCAGCACCAAGAGTTCATCGCCCAATTTTGCGTCCAATATTTTTGCCGTGACTGGATCAAGCGCAATTTGATTCGCGTCGCCGGGTCGGTGGCCTTCCTGCATGGGCATGGGGTCAAAGCGCGGGTCGGAGATGGGATCAATGCCGCGCGCTTGCGCGGTCGTTCTGCGCAATTTCCCAGCAGAATCAAGCGCGCCATCGGCGCGACTGAGCGTGAATGAGCCCAATCTGCGCGCAGAAACCGCCTCCACATCTGGCCACGATTTCACCTGCTCCACAATGCTTGCGGAAAATGCCGCCGCCGATTGTTGAACCAATCGTGCGTCCACTTCGCCCAACAAATTTGTCAATTTTCCTTGCACATTGTTGTGCACTGTGCGCATGCCACTACCAACAGCTGTCACCAGCATGCTTGCCATTGCGATGGCGGCAAAGAGCAGCGCGCTTCTACCTGGGCGAGCGAACAATGTCCGCCGCGCGAAGCGCCAACTGGGAAGCATCCATCCCTTGAACATCAAAGCTCCCGGCCAAAAGGCCATCTCGAAGAACATGAACTTTTTCACAATGCGCCGCCGCGGTCGGTTCGTGCGTGACCATCACCACCAACATATTTCGCCGCGCCGCAAGACCCGCCAACAATCGCCACAAGCGATCACTGGTGTCGCTGTCCAAATTTCCAGTTGGCTCATCGGCCAACAACACGGGCGGCTCATTTAACAAAGCGCGCGCAATAGCAACGCGTTGTTGCTCGCCACCTGAAAGCGAATCAGGTCGATGATCCATGCGCTCACCCAGACCAAGTTCACGCAGCAATTCTTGCGCGCGTGCCGCCACGCTGGCGTGGGACAAGCCATCAAGTGTTGATGGAAGCGTGACATTCTCCAGCGCGTTCAATGTTGGAAGCAGGTTAAAACCCTGGAAAACAACGCCACTTCTGCGTCGTCTATGCAGCGTCAATTCATTTTCAGAGAGTCCATCAAGTCGAGATTCACCCACTTCAAGTTCGCCAGAATCCGCCGCGTCAAGACCCGCAAGCAAATGCAGCAGCGTGCTTTTACCGCTTCCCGACGGACCCATGATGGCGTGAAAACCTGGACCCTGCAGTTCAAGATCAATCCCACGCAACGCGTCAACGCGCCGCGAACCCATGGCATAACTTTTTCGAACTCCCCGCAGTCGAATTCTGCACGCGCGAAGATTGGGATCAGTGGACTGCATGCTTGGAGTCGTATGTCGCCGCGTCCATCAATTTGGAAAGAGGGGACAGATCGCTCACTTTCAGTTTCACCAGCCAACCCTTGCCGTAGGGATCGCTGTTGAGCAACGAAGGATCTTTCACGGCGGCGTCATTGACGGCGGTAATGGTTCCCGCGACGAAGCAATAAATTTCACTGGTGGTCTTCACGCTCTCGACCTCGCCAACCACATCACCAATCGCGATCACGGTTCCAACGGGCTTGGTTTGGACATAGGTCACATCCGTCAGCTCATTGGCCGCGAATTGGGTGATACCGACCGTGACTTCGCCCGCTTGCGCGACGAACCATTCATGACTTTCAGACACGCGACATTGTTCAGGACTTTTCATTGTGTTCTCCATTGGGGTGCGGGATCATAGTGTCCCTGAGCTTTGCTATCCTGCAAATCGAAAGAGAGACCCCCGGATGACATCCCAAATGGTTTTAACGCTTTCGGTCGGAGCACTTCGACCTTTAATGAAGCGGGCGAAAAAGCCTTTGGATATTTTTGAACTTCCAACTTTTGTCAATGAAGAAATGGGCCTGCGCGGACTGAATATTCCGTCAGATTTGTTGGCAGGGCGAACTCCCAAAGATTTTGAGCGGCTCTGCGATCTTTCCGACAAGGCGCACTGTCCATTTCTGGTGTTGATCGAAACTCCTGAGTTGAATTTGTGGAATCCAGTCAATCAGCCCGCCGTGATTGATCGGTTGCGCCGTCTCGCCTCCGCGGCGACTCGAATTGGTTGTTCAAGCGTTGCCATTAGTTTGGCTGAAGTCACAACGCAAGAACGCGCCGACGCGGTTGTGAAAACATTGAAAATTGCGTTGTCGGAAATGGACAAATTTGAAATAGCCTTGTTGTTGCAAAGTGGCACCGGAATTTTGAGCGATGGAAAATCGTTGGTTGATGTGGTGAAAAAAGTTGGCGGATTCCGTATTGGAACCATGCCCTCGTTTCAACATGCGGCAACCAATGGTGGTGTGGGTCAAGAGTTGAGAAAACTTGCGCCGTACGCGCAGTCCATTACGGCCAGCGTGAAAGGTTTTTCCGAGGAGGGAGAACACTCCGAATGGAGTTTGGACGAGTGTGTGGAAACATTGCGCGCGGTGGGCTACGTCAATTCGCTGTCGCTTGATTATTTAGGCAAAGGCGATCCAATCAAGCCGCTCAGCATGGCTCGCGACATGCTTTCCGCCGCAATTGAGGCCGCAGAACCAGCATGAATTCCAATCAAAAGCCGCTCATTATCACCATTGATGGCCCCGCGGGCACGGGCAAAAGTTCCGTGGCGCACATGTTGGCCATGCGGCTTGGTTTGGAATTTCTTGACACTGGCGCCATGTACCGGGCCGCAGCTTTTTTAGCGATTGAGAATTCCATTCCCATTGACGATGGCGAATCGATCGCCGCCGCGCTGGCCAGCACCACATTGGTGTTTGACTGGAAATCAAGTCCGCCCAAACTTGTCTTGAGTGGTCGCGATGTGAGTCCCTTCATTCGCTCCGCGGAAGTCACCGAAGCGGTGTCGCCCGTGTCGGCGTGCTCCGATGTGCGCCGCGAAATGGTTCGTCGTCAAAGGGAAATTGCCAACGCGCATCCGCGCTTGGTGACTGAAGGTCGCGATCAAGGTTCGGTGGTATTTCCAGACGCGCCGCTGCGAATTTATTTAGAGGCCGACGCCCGCGTGCGCGCTCAACGACGCGTGGCGCAATTGCGCGCGGCGGGTCATGTCGCCGATGAAGCCAGCATTCTTCGCGCGATTCAGCATCGCGATCATGTGGATTCCACGCGCGCGGTTGGACCGCTGCGCATTCCCGTGGGCGCGGATCGCGTGGACACCAGCCACATGGATCTTGAAACTGTTGTTTCCACGCTTGAACATTTGGCGCGCGAACGCCTGGGCGAGCGGTTGCCCATTGCAAACAACGCGGTGGTGCGCCACTAATGTTCCATGACTTCGCGCGGCGCGCGCCTGGGCGCACAGTTCTGCAAGCCGTTTGGTGGGATTTCATAGCGCTTTTTTGCGGCGTAGTGGCCAGAATTTTGTATCGCATGAAAGTTGTTGGCGCCCACAATATTCCGCGCACTGGCGGCGTGTTGCTGGTGGGCAATCATCAATCATTTCTGGATCCCATTCCACATGCCGCCGTGGCGTATGACAGGCAGACCGCGTACATCGCGCGCAGCACGCTCTTTCACAATAAATATTTTGGCGCGCTCATCGCTTCATTCAACGCCATTCCACTGAAAGAAAAATCCGATTCCGCGGCGATCAAGACCGCGTTGCAAGTGTTGGCGCAAGGACGATGCTTGCTTATTTATCCAGAGGGCGGACGCTGCGACGACGGAGCCATCGCGCCGTTTCAACGCGGTGTCGCGCTGCTCATTCGCCGCGCCAAAGTTCCAGTGGTTCCAATTGGTCTTGAAGGCGGCTTTGATATTTGGCCCAGTTCGCAAAAGTTGCCGCGTCTTGGCGGTCGACTTGAAGTGGAGGCGGGCGAGGCCATCGATCCAGAAGTGTTGATCAACGATCCCGACGGCGGCATTGAACGATTGCGTCTGGCCGTGGATCGACTGCGCATGAATCGACGCGAATCTATTCGCCGTTCAACCCAAGGCCGATTTCCCGCGAATGGTCCGGGCGATCAACTTCTTGTGGCGGCGCCAGTCAGTGACAGCGCGCGCGCGAATCATTCACAGTCACCAAGTTCACAGATCAATTCAAGCATCAACGCAAATGCCTGACACGAATTTTCCAAGTGGTCCAAGCATGAGCGCGCGCGACGCGGCGGCGGAAATTGCAGCAAAATTTTCGGCGGCGGGTCACATCGCTTATTTCGCGGGCGGGTGCGTTCGCGATCAGTTGCTCAAGCTTTCACCAACTGATTTCGACATTGCCACCAGCGCCACCACTGAGCAAATTCGCGCCATATTTCCCAAGGCACGCGGTGTTGGTGAAAGTTTTGGCGTGATCCTTGTGCATCACAAAGGACGCGTGGTGGAGGTCGCTAGTTTTCGCGCCGACGGCCGTTATGTGGATGGCCGCCGTCCCGAGGACATTGAAGTTGGCGATGAAATAACCGACGCCAATCGGCGCGATTTCACCATCAATGGACTTTTTATGAATCCCGCCACGGGCGACATCATTGATCACGTCAATGGCCGCGCCGACATTCACAACAAAATCTTGCGCGCCATCAACAATCCAGACGCGCGGTTGAGCGAGGACAGGCTTCGCGTGTTGCGCGCGGTGCGTTTCGCGGCGCGATTCACGTTGACCATTGAGCCCAAAACAGAAGCGGCCATTCGCGCGCACGCGCATGAACTTCGTGGAGTCAGTCGCGAACGCGTGGGTCAAGAATTGCGCCGCATGATCTCGCACGCATCTCGTGTTGAGGCGCTTCAACTCATCGAGTCGCTGGGCCTTGCGCCAAGCACGCTGCTTGAAACTTCGCCGCCAACTTCGCTGCGAAAAGTGAGAACACTTGGGACAACATTGTCCAAATCAACAGCGTCTTCTCCCCACCCCGAAACAATGCAGGCGCAACAGTTGGCCACGGTTCTTGCGGCGTGGATGCTTGATCGTGAATCCGCATTGCCGTGGCAAGAGCGCGTGAGCAAATGGACAAGCGCGCTTGTGCTTTCAAATAAGGAGCGCGACTTTCTCACCAACACGCTTCAATTGCAAGCAACATTGCCGCAGTGGGACGCGTTCACAAAAGCGCTACGCAAAAGAACCGCGTCCAATGCGTCTTTCCTAGACGCGCTTCACGTTTTTGCCACGGACGCGCCAGAGGTTGCGGCGCGCATTGATAGTGACTTTCAAATACTTCAAAAAGAAGGTATTTCCCCAACGCCGTGGCTTTGCGGAGATGATTTAATCGACATGGGTTTGCGCGCCGGACCAGACTTTCGGCGCATATTGGACGCGGTATATGACGCTCAGCTTGAAGGGAAAATTGCCAGCAAGGCCGCCGCCGCCGCATTGGCCAAGCAACTTTCCAACACTTGATCCGTATACTCACGGATCATGAAACGCTTCGCCCCATTGTTCGCGATGATGCTCGCAGCCGTGTTCGCAATTGCCGCCGACGCACCATCGCCTTTGCAAATGAATCAGAAGGATCCATCCAAGGCTCCCAAAATTTATGTCATACCCATTGGTCTTGACGGAAATGGGCAAATGGGCACGGACATTCGCTTGAGCGCGTATGAAAAAGTTGTGAAGGACGTGAATGAAAAAAAGCCGGACCTCATTATTTTTGCGATGGAAAGTTCCGACGGAAAAACTGGCAAGGCGTATTTAGGAAATGACGATCGTTCCGAACGCGGTCAAATGGATTTTGAGGACGCGCGCAAAATGATCGATCTTTTGAAGGCTGATCTTGGAACGATTCCACAAGTCATGTGGGTGAAAGATTCTGTGGGTTTCAGCACGGCCTTGGCGTTAGCCTGGCCTGATCTGTATATGAGCAGCAAGGCGCGATTGTGGGGAATGGACCGTGTGCGTGAACAATATGAGCGCACCAGTGACGACGAAGTTCGAAAAAAATATATGGCGGCGTGGACTGGAATTGTGAACGGCTTCTTGCGCCGCGGTGGCTATCCATCGGAGTTGGGTTTGGCCATGATGCGTCCTGAGCTTTTGCTGAGTGTTTCATGGAACGGCCGCAATTTGACATGGCGCTCCGACACCAAAGGTACTTTTTTAGTCGATGGCGACAGCCAAGCGGTCGCAAACTTTGACGCGAAGACCGCGGAGGATCTTGGTTTGTGCGACGGCATCGCCGACAGCATCGAGGATCTCATGTTCTTGCTTGGCTATCGTGAATGGGACGATTCGCTCGGCAAAAACAATCAAGATGGCGTGAAAATTGTTGGCGACTACATCACTGAGTGGCGCAAGGCATACACGAAATCCATTGAATCTTTTGGTGAATACGAGAAAAATGTGGCGGCTTCCAAATTCACCGCGGCAAAGACGGCGTTGGAACGCGTACGAGATGCCATGAAAAAATATCCCGCTGTTGAATTTCGGTGGAGAATCCAAGGACGACCGGGCTTGGATGGTGTTGAAAAAATATTGCTTCAGCTCAAGGAGCAAAGTAGGTCTGCGCCCAAGAATAAATAGTCCGCGGTTCGGACATATTAGAAGGAAGTCCATATGAAAAATCTCCATGCAACATTCTTCACGCTTGCCCTGTGCGCAAGCGCCTCATTCGCGCAAACCAAGCCCGCGACTCCGGTGGTGCCTGATCCAGCCAAGACTCCATCGTCACCAACATCCAAAGCCACCGACGCGACTACGAAAGCCGCGAAGACCGACGCGACCAAATTGGGCGCCGGTGAAAAAGACACGCGTCGACAAGTTTTTATTCTTGAACTTGGCGGCATGGTTGGTGTTGGCTTGCGCCACAATGAAATGGAGGCGATTGAGAAAGAGGCCGACAAATTTGGTCCAGGTCAAATCATTGTCATCCGAATCAATTCCGGCGGCGGATTGGTGACCGAAGGCGATGAAATTGCCGACACGCTTATTCGCATGCGCGACAAGCACCGCGTCGTGGCTTGGATTGAGGAGGCTATTTCTGGCGCCGCGTTCACCGCCATGCATTGCCGGGAAATTTATTTTCTAAAGACCGGAACATTGGGTTCAATCACCATGCTGGATTCCGGAAGCGGCAAGAGCGCCGAGGGCAAGGCGCTTGAGGCTTGGATTGAAAGAGTGGGCGACGTTTCTGAGGGCGCTGGTCGCAATCGCCAAGTTGGTCGCTGCATGGTGTATTCACCTTTGGTTGTCAGTTACACCAAAGACCCCAAGAGTGGCAAGGTCACTTTCTTTGATAACGCCAATGGCGAAGTGATGTTGAGCAACGATCAAGAAAATCTCACCTTCAATGAAAACAACGCGCTTGATTGCGGATTTTCCCAAGGCACCGCCGACAATCAGGAGGAGCTTTTTAAGATCATGCAGTTGAAACCAAATTCATATGTTGTGAATACAAATGGAAAGAAAGTTGGCGATAGTTGGGAGAAGACAGTCGCTGATTCCAAGAAGGCTGCTTCGCGGTTGAAGACAGAATGGGACATCAAAGGTGCAAGCCAAGGGGAAGCCGGCCAAATTGCAGCGCGCTTGAAATTGCTTGATGAGATGCTGCGCATCTGGGAAAAGTGTGAGCCGGTCGCCATGGGGTATGAAGGCGGGGGGCCGCTTATTCCAGAGGATGCCCAAAAGTATGACGACCTGATGGCGGGATTTCAAAAAGCCAAAGTCAAAGCACCAATTGTGAAACAGGCTTTCGAGCGCTTGAAAAAAGAAATGAAGCAGCAACTCGCAGAGGCACGTAAGACAAAATAATTGGATCTTTTTGCACCGCTTGATTGGCAGAGCAATTGATATATTGCAAACATGTCGCAAATCTTTGCTGAAGTTGAAGACCCGTTTCTACCGCAAGCGCCTACAAAATGGCCAACCATTCTTGGCTGGATCATGCTGATTTTGGGCGTGGTTGGAGTGCTGAGTGCAATCTGGGGGTTCTTCAATAAATCCTTGGCGGTCGAGACCTATCAAGGTTTGCCAGACTGGATCGTGTCGGCGTTGCGGATGCTTCAAATTTGTGGAACTGTCGTCACAGTTCTTGGAGCCCTGAGTGGTTGGTACTTGCGCAAAAAAATGCGCCGCGGCTATTCCATGGCGAAGTGGTGGGTGGTTCTTTGTATTGCGCTGAATGTTGGCGGCCTCGCAATACAAATCACCAATCGTGATGACATGCAGGCATGGTTGAAACGAACCATGCTTGCTCAATTGGAAAAGCAAAATCAACCGACGCAACAAGTCACACCTGAAATGATCAAGGGCATTTGGTACGCGCAAGCGGGGTGCTCCGGATTGATGGGCATTCTTCCGCCGCTTGTCATTGGCGTATTTCTGTTGGGATCAAAGCGAAGAGCTGAAGTAGCAACTTGGACACATTGAATCGCGGCGGCTTGCTTTCAAAATTGGCCACTGTTTAAAACACAATCCAGCGTTCAGCCAACTTCGCGGCGCTGGAACAGAAATGTGCCAACAGCCAGCGCCATCACAATCAACACAAATCCGTACGGAACCGCCGTGACAATGTATTCAAATCCAATATTTTTCTTTTGTGTCAGCGCATCGCTCAGCCAAAAGAGTTGGAAATTTGGAATGACCGATTGCATCACTTTGTAGAAACCCCACTCTAAATGCATGGAATCGTGCCAAGATTGATCCGCTGCGGGCAACTTGCTCATTAAATCGGAAAGCTGTTGCAGCTTGCGGGCAAAGAGCCAGTCGCTGAGCAAGCCCGCAAGAAATGTCACCAATACGGTGGCCAGTGTGAGCACTTGGCCAAGTCGGGTACTAACCGCGACCGCGATGGCGCCCAGGACAAGTTCCGCCACCATCAACATGCCAAGCGCCTTCCATAGATTTGGTTTAAACGTTGTGGCAATGTCGGCCGTCGCCCAATCAGGTTTAAAAATCAGACAGACGCAGTAGGCCATGAACAGCAGCGGCAAACCAAGCGTGATCACGGTCGCGCCAAAATTCCAGCCGTATAAAAAGTTGCACCAGATTCCGCCGCCAAACATCAGAATCACTGCGGCCAATCCAAATGTCAGCACTGGTTGGTTGTACGGGGTCATCACGGTGGGCATGGTTCCGTGCAATTCCGTCAGCATGAAAATAAATCCCAGCCACAGCGTCACCATGACAAGAACGCTTGCAACACCAAGGAATTTTCCTAGCACAAAGAGCGGCCGCGGAACAGGTTTGCTGACCACGGTCAACACTGTTTTATTTTCAATTTCACGGCTGACAACGCCAGTGGCAAGAAATGCCGACATGATGATCCCGCACATGAAAATAGTGGACAAGCCAATGTCGACGAACATGCGCTGATCGTCCTCCATGGTGAAGGAACTGAAGGGAATAGAGAGAAAAACAAAGATAAAACCAATGACTCCGGCCACTAACGTGACGGGTTGACGGATGCATTCCAGCAGAGTGTTTCGTGTGAGGGCGAGTAGTTTTTCAATCCAAGACATGGGTGTTCCTTCGAGGAAGTCCGAGAAATTGTTCGCTAAGAGTAACGCAAGGGTGAACCTTGTTCATATTTTTTAGTAAACAAAATATCGGCGCACCTGCATAGCATCTCTGCGATACTATTTCCAAACCAAAGTTTGACCCCATGAGAATCGACCAGTTTTCCTATCAACAAGCCAGCCGAGTTTCCGTGCTTGGCTTTTTGCTGCAGTTTGCCACAGGAATTGTTCTGTTGGTATTTGGGCGCCTCGCAGGCGACACCACCCTTATCGTGGCATCTATTTCCGTTCTCTGCGGAATCCCCGTGTGGGTCGCTCTTGCGGTGGTCTTCCATCAACATCGTCTTGAACGACTTGAATCTCTTGAACGAGAAGAGCTTGAACAGTCGCGTGGGGAAACCATTTTTGAACGGTCGGCGCTTGATCAAGAAGCCGCGGCGCGGCGCTTAAGCCAGATGCATCGTTGGCTTATGCCCGCAGTCAGTTTGGCGGTGGCTTTTTTATTGCTTGGATTGGGTCTGTGGAATTGGACTCACTTGCGCGAGATGCAGGATCCGGGTCCCGACGGCATTTCATTCTCGGTTGGTTCCGCGTTGGGTTGGCAACTTGCCGTGTGCATTGGTTTGGCTTTAATCGCCTTCATTTTCGCGCGTTTTGTCGCGGGAATGTCCAAGCAACCAGCGTGGCAAAATTTGCGCGGCGGCGCTGGGTTCATGGTTGGCAGCGCGTTAGTCACCCTTGCGACAGCCGTTGGAATTGTCTTTCATGTATTTCAGCGGCCCGCGATTATGGAATGGATGGCGCTTGGAATAGCGGGATTCCAAATTGCGTTGGCCATTGAAATCTTTTTAAATTGGACTTTGAATCTGTATCGGCCGCGCCGCGCCAATGAAATTCCGCGCCCCGCGTTTGATAGTCGCGTGCTTGGATTGCTCGCCGCGCCGGACAATTTGGTTCGTGGAATTAATGAGGCGGTCAACTATCAATTTGGTTTCGACATCACTTCCAGTTGGGGATACAAACTTCTGCTTCGAAGCAGTGGCGCGTTGGTGGCTCTTGGTTTAGTTGCGCTTTTAATTCTGAGTTGCATCGTGGTGGTTGGTCCTGGCGAGCAAGCGGTCCGACTTCGCGGCGGTTCAATTGCTGGACGAGTTCATCAAGGTGAACTCATGTGGAAATTGCCTTGGCCATTTGAAACCGCCGAAGTGGTTGACATTGCGCAGGTGCACGCGCTGCCTTTGCAGAACGGCAGCCTGAAAGTTGGAAAGGTGAATTTGTGGGGCGATGCCGCTGAATCGGATAGCCAAAGACCTTCGTATTTAGTGGCTGCGCCCAAACTCGCGGTTGAAGTGCAAAGAGATTTGGGCGCTGGAAGTGAAGCAGCCGCGGTTCTGTCGCCGCTTGCCCCTGTTGCTGGCATAGATCCAGTCGCTGACACAGCAGCCAATGGCATTAGCGATCGATTCGCGCTTGTTGATGCGGACTTGGTTTTAATTTGGCGCATTAAATCGGACGGCCTGTTGCCTTGGTTGAACTTCGCAAGCGATGTCAAGCTTCGTCGATCTGGTTATGAAATGCGCGAAGTAATCTTGCGCGAAATTTGTCGACGCGAAGTCTGCCAATATCTTTCAACTCGTCCGCTTGATGAAGTGCTCAGCCCAAGCGGCGCCGCCTTGGCAACCGCGCTTCGCGAACGCATTCAGAAATCATTCGATCTCGAGGGGACTGGGGTGGAAGCGGTCAGCGTTCAGATTCCAGCGCTGCGACCTCCTGGCGAATCTGCTGCCATGTACGAGGAACTTTCAATGGACACGCAGAACGCGCGCAACTTTAAAGAGGAAGCGCAGCGCATTGTGAACACCACCATGGCGACATTGCTTGGTGACGCGCGCCTGGGTTCCAAAGCCGTGGACGCAATTGAAGCGTGGCGTGTGGCCATGCACGACAAAGGCGAAAATGCTCCTGAAACACGCGCCGCGCGTCTTGTTGTGGAAAATATTTTGGTTTCAACACGTGGCCAAGTGGCGACCCAAATCAAGCGTTCGCGGGCGCGTCGTTGGGAATTGCATTTGAATGCGCGCAGAACTGCCAGCGCGGTATTGGGTCAGGCTGGCGCCTATCACATAGCGCCTGAATTGTTCATGCAGCGCAAACTCATGGAATCAATTTCGCAAAGCCTGTCAAATGTCCGTCAAAAATATGTTTTAGGTGTCGATCCCAACCGCATTCGTGTGGATATTCAAATGCAACAGCCAGAAGTTGGTTTCAACTTGGCTGATTATGTTGAGAAGAAATCAGATCAGTAAGTCAGGACCGAATCATCATGTCAAAGACACTACCTATCGCCGCGGCTGCATTCATTCTTCTGGTGCTGACATTGTTCAACACCACCTACACGGTCAATTACCATGAAGTCGCCGTGGCCACACGCTTCGGAAAGCCAGCCGGCATTGTTCGCGATGCGGGACTTCACTTCAAGGCACCATTCTTCATTGATCAAGTCGCCAAGCTTGACACGCGGTTGCAACTTTCGGAAAGCAACATGGAAACTGTGCTGACCAAGGATGGCCAGCAAGTTGTGGTGAAAGCATTTCTTTTGTGGCGTGTCGACAGCAAGGGCGATGCGCCGTTAGCGTTTTACACTGGCTACGGCAATTTGGACACGGCCAGCAAAGAACTTGAAACGAGACTCAACGCAAGTATTCGCGGTTCGGTTGGCCAGTTTTCTTTCACTGACTTGATTGGTTCAAACAGCCGACTACCCGCGGCGGAAGCTTCATTATTGGCTGATATCAAGCGAAATCCAATGGTTGGCGTTGAGCCAGTCACGGTTGGATTGAGTCAAGTTGTGTTGCCGCCAAAGACCACGATCGCTGTGATTAAGAGAATGAGCGCGGTTCAAGAAACTCTCGCCAATCTAGAAGAGAGCCGTGGACAAGCCGAGGCCGACGCTATTAAAAGCATGGCCGCAAGCCAAGCCGACACCATTCGTAATTTCGCGGAGCAGTGGGCCGCGGAACTTGAGGCTGTTGGCAACACAGAGGCAACGCGTTACTACGAGCAAATGAAAAAGGAAGCTGACCTAGCTATTTTCTTGGCGTGGCTTGACACGCTTCGAGCCAGTCTTTCTGGCAGCACCACATTCATCACGGACATGAACAAGGCGCCGTTTCACATGATGGATCTGGATTCCCCAGTTGATGCGAAGGGTATCCCTCAACCTCCACAGAAATCCTCTTGGGGGCAATCAATCCCCGCGGGAAATAAATAAATGTCGGACGCAGACAACCAACTTCCACAGGAAGATTCGGAAGAAACCGAATCACCTCGTCGCGGTGCCAGCGCGCAATTTGAAGTTGCCGCGCCCGTGGCCGCCGAGGCCGCGATGCGGCAGGCCATGGATCCAGCCAATCAAAGTCTTGGTGAAGCGCTGCGTCTTTCCTACCGACTTTTGCAAGTGGCGATTGTTGGTCTGATCATTACTTTTTTATTCAGCGGCTTTCAAACTGTGAAAGAGGGAATGAGTGGAGTTCGCTCTATTTTCGGCAGAATTTCCGGCGAACCTGGACAAGAGGCTTTGATTCCTGGGCTGAATCCATTTTGGCCGTATCCAGTTGGAGACATCACAGTTTTCGAAACCAAGCGAACGGTTGAACTGCGTTTCGAATTTTGGCCGCGCATGTCAGCCAAGAACACAACTATTGAACAAATGATTGATGGTGCTGATCCAACAGCTCCCATGAAGCCAGGCGTGGATGGAACTGTGATCACCGGTGATGGCGACTTGGCGCATGTTCAATTGGCCGCTGAGTACGTGGTTGAAGATCCGGTTCGATTTTTAGAAGCCGTTGACATAGAAAAAGGCGACGCCATTGTTCGCATTGCTCTTGCGCGGGGAGTGACCGCCGCGATCGCGCGAATTCCTCTGAGTGAACTTGTGGATCAACGCGAGCAACCCGCGGCGCTTGTGCAAGTTGAAGCGCAGCGCGTGCTTGATGAGATCTCCAGCGGAATTCAATTGCAAAAAGTAACCATGCCCGAGCGCAGCGCCCCATTTGTCGTGCGCAATGTTTTGCGGCGCGTTCAAACTGGCAAGGAAGATGCCAAGACCATTGTGGACCGCGCGCGCCAAGACGCCACTGCCAAACTTTTAGCGGCCGCGGGTCCAAACTATGAGCAAATATTGAACTTGATTGATGGTTATGAAACTGTGCTCTCCGCGGGCGATCTTGCGCACGCTGATCAGTTGCTGCGTGAAATTGGGCAACGGCTGGAAATGAAGGATATTGGCGGTTTTGCAAGCTCAATTGTGAATCGCGCCAAAAGTTACCAGAGCGCCATTGCCGCAAATTTAAGCAAAGATGTTCGCCGTATTGAGGGACTTCAAGATACGTGGGATCAGAATCCGCAGCAGTTGGCACGACAACTTTGGCTTGATGCTTTACGCAGCGTGTTGACTCAAAGTGAAGTCGAAGTTTTCTCCATGCCGCCGGGCGTTGGCCAAAGCCAGATATCCATCGCATCAAGTCCTGAAGTCATGCAGTTGCGACGCAACGCCGATATGGCCCGTCGAAAGAAGGGTGCGGCCATTTTGGAGGCTCTGCGTCCAAGTTGGCAGATTGGTGTGAAGCAGACCACGCTTGATAAAGCAGGGCGCCGATTGGATGAAAAAGCCACGCAGGGATTTGGTAGGGAGAATAAATAATGGCGCGCAATTCCCAAATCAGCACTGACCTCGCTGTGCAAGCTGTTGGCCTGACCAAAGTATTCACCGATTTTTGGATGCGAGCGAAAGCCGTCGCCGTTGATGGAATTGATTTTGAAATCCGTCAACATGAAATTTTTGGACTTCTAGGTCCAAATGGAAGCGGCAAGAGCACAACTATTAAAATGATCTTGGGTCTTTTACGTCCAACGCATGGTCGACTGACAGTGTTGGGCCACACGCCTGACGATGTGAAAGTGAAATCCAGGATTGGCTACTTGCCCGAAGAAAGTTATTTGTATCGATTTCTCAATCCAATGGAAACGCTGGATTATTACGGCAAATTGTTTGGTTTGGATCGACGGGTTCGCCGGCGTCGCTGTGAGGAATTGTTGGAAATGGTGGGGCTGAATCAGGTTGGTCGACGCCAAGTTGGCGAGTTTTCAAAGGGCATGGCGCGCCGTCTTGGTTTGGCGCAGGCGCTTGTCAATGATCCAGATTTTTTAATTTTAGACGAGCCAACAAGCGGACTTGATCCAATTGGTACCCGTCAAGTCAAGGACCTCCTTCTTGAGCTTGGTCGCCGCGGAAAAACTATTCTTCTTTCCAGCCATCTTTTGTCGGATGTGGAAGACGTGTGTGATCGAATGGTTGTGTTGTACGGCGGAAAAATTAGAGCCAGTGGGAGTGGCGACGAATTGCTAGAGGACTCCGATCACACTGTTATCCAAACCCAACGGCTTTTTCCTGAAACCATTTCAAAAATTGAAAAAGTTTTGCAGGATTCACAAGGCCTTGGCATTGAAAGCGCCCACGCACCGCGTCAGAAGCTTGAGGATTTGTTCATGAAGATTGTCGAGCAAGCCAAGGCGGAGCAACTCTCAAACAGCGGCGCTTTGCATGGCGGAAAAACAGCTGCATTCTTGGCGGAGGACGCGACGGATGGTGTCGGGTTGGTCGAAAGTCTTGCCGCCACGCCGGTCGCTAAGCCAGCGAAAGTGGTGAAACCCATTCAATCCAAGGAGAAGGCTTCCGCCGCGAATGTTCTCAACGAACTGGTGAAAGAAGCGCCAATTCCGGCTGAAAAGACTCGCAATGTGAATGCGCCACATGTGGCCAGCGATGTCGATCGCGGAGTCCTTGATGGACTTCTTGGCAATGATCCAAAATCTCCAGGGAGCAAATCTTCTTGACACAGTCGTTTCGGGAGCGTTGGTGGCGTTGGAACAATCGCTTCCAAAAGACGCGTGTCAAGGTCATCGCCACGATCATTTCAACTCTTGTTGTCTTGGGGTTTATGACTCCTTTTTTTGTGGCTAGCGCAAGGTTGCAATCGCAGCGCGACGCCATTGAATTGGTTATTCAGCAAGCCAACCTATCTGATCGAGAGCCGATTAGCGTGGCTTTGCTTGAGCGTGGCGAGGTGACAACATCCATGGGGAAGTTTCAAAGCAGTCGCCTGCGTTCCATGGGAAATGATTTATTTGATCGTCAGGGAAAGGTGGTGGATGCCGCGTTGATTTCCGACGTGCTGCTTGCTCCAAGTTTCCCATCGTGGTCGCCAGTCTTCATGGTGGAGCGACCCACATCACCACTTGCGGGGACCGCAATTCTGTTGGGAGCAACATTCCTGGCTCTGTGGCTGAATTTTTTTATTCCGTATCTCTGCATCATGATCACTTGCGCGGCCATTGTGTTGCCTTCGGTGAGTCAGGGATATTTTTCCGTGGCGTTTGTCACCACGGGAATCACCGCGCTTTTGCTTGCATTTGGGTTGTTAATACAACTTTTAATTGTTCTGCTGGGCGCGCGCGCGGGGTGGTGCGCCGTGGCGCAAACGTTGGTGCGGGAATCCATTCGGCTTCGAATCAGCGTTTCGTTTATCGCCGTGGTGCTCATCGCGCTTCCGCTCTTGCCAGTTTTTATTGACGGGTCTAGCCCGTTGCGTTATCAGATTCAAACATTCATGTCGCGTTCCTTGGATATCGCGTATGTCTGCGCCGCATGCATGACATTGACGTTGGGTTGCGCAACCGTTGCGTTTGAAATTCGTGACAAACAAATATGGCAATTGATGACCAAGCCGCTCGATCGATTTCAATATCTTGTTGGCAAGTGGGTGGGGCTTGTCGGATTGAACACGGTTTTGTTTTTAGTATGTGGTCTGGGAATTTTTATCTTTGTTCAATGGATGCGAACGCGTCCAGCTGTGGATGATTTTGATCGCATCGCCATTCGTGATGAGGTTTTGGTCGCGCGTGATGTTTCTCGACCGGAATATCAGCCGCTGAGTCGGGACAAGCTGGAGGAGGCTGTTGATTCCGTCATCGCCTCCGATGCCATTTTGAAAGCTGACTTGGATAGCGGTCGGCGTCGATTTGAGGATGTCAGGCGCGAGATCGCAGTGCAACGCCAAGTCGAGTTTCAATCAGCCCAGCGACGCGTTGATGCTGGCGAGAGTAAAACCTTTGTTTTTAGCAACTTATTAGCTGCAAAAAAGCTTGGTGGCACAATGTCGCTGCGATATTTTTTCCACGCCGGAGGCAGCGATTCGCACTCATCGTTTCCAGTCATTTTTAAATTCGCCGATGGATCGTGGGTCGATCGCATGTTCATTCCTGCTCAGGCGCACATTCTCATGGTCCCCACAAGTTTAATTGACGCCGATGGGAACTTGAAAGTTGAAGTCATGAATTTGAAATACGACGTCAAGGGGAAAAATTTTCTTCCAGGTCCTTTCACATTCAACTGGGATCAGGACAATCTTGAAATTTTGTATCGCGTTGGTGGCTTTGAAGGAAACTATTTGCGGGGCATGATTGTGAATTTGGTCAAGTTGTCATTCTTGGCAATGTTGGCTGTGTGTTCAGCTACCACGCTTAGTTTTTCCGTGGCATGCCTGCTTTCATTCTCTATTTTTCTTGGTGGAAGCTTGGCGCCATTCTTGCAACAAAGTCTCATGTACTGGACTTCCGGTGCGGATGCTGGCTCTATTGAAAGCATTATTCAAGTTGTGGTGCGCGCCATCGCTGTTGTTGTTGAATTCGCCCTGCGACCTTTTGGGCAAACCAGCGCCAACGATCTGTTGGTCAGGGGACGCAATGTGAGTTGGGACCGATTGACGCTCGCTGTTTTTGTGATTGGAATTGCTTGGACGGGCACCACGCTTCTCATAGGTTGGTTGGCGTTTCGCCGCAAGGAATTGGCCGTTTATAGCGGGCAAGGATGATTTATGCGTGATCGACTCATTCAACTCGCGTGCGTGATTGTTTTCGCTTGCGGCGCGGCGATCAGCGGCGCGTTTGTTCCAAACCTTTTGCAGCAGGCGACAACCGAAGGCTTGCGCTACACAGCTGATCCCGTTGA
>CAIUGT010000137.1 GCA_903898755.1 uncultured bacterium
GTGACCACCACCGCCGGCAGACCACGTCGAAGAAGATCACGCAGGCCCGGCGCGACACAGCGCAGTAATTTTTCGGCCGCGGCGGCTTCCGGCACAACACTGCGCTGAGCGGCGGTGAAGGCCCCGCTTGAAATCATCAAAGAGTCATCCATCCAAACTGCATGCAAAATCCTTTTGCCACTGGAGTTACGCGTGGTCAATCGATCGCAAACATCAATCGAAACCACGCTACGCACAACGGCGACAGTGTGCTCTGGCAACGCAGTGGCGGGCATGGACACCATTAACTCGGCGATCTTTTCAATGTCGCGAATGGCAACGCCTTCACGCAAAAGTTCCTGCAGAATTCCGCGGATGCGATCAAGGCTCCACGTGGGCGGCGCCAACATGGAAGCCAGGTTTGGCGAGCGCGCGCGAAGTCGTTCCAGCATCTTTGCGGTCTCTTCAAGCGTGATCAATTCCCAGGCTTTTTTGCGCAAAACCTCTAGTAAATGCGTGGCTAAAACACCGCCAGCATCGGCGATGGCAAAGCCTTGCCCCTCTAGATTTTTGGCGGACGAAGCATCAACCCAAATTGCTGGCAAACCAAACGCTGGCTCCGTTGCCAATTCGCCAGCAACATCGGGCACGCCGCCTTTGGAGTCCATGACCAACATGTGACGCGGTCGAAGCACGCCCCCACCAACTGCAGCGCCACGCATGCGAATGACATACGAATCAGCCGGCAAATTTGGGTCATCACGAATTCTGACCGATGGAACCACCACGCCAAGTTCCATGGCAAGGCGCCGACGAACTCCTGCGACCAACGAAAGTAAGCCTGACTCCGTGCGCTCTTCATGCGCCAACATCAACAAGTCAAGGCCAAGATCAATGCTGATGGCTTCAATCACAAGCGCGTCTTCCAGCGACTCCGACGCGCTCAGCGCTGATCGTTCGGCTTGCGCGGCAAGCTGCTTTGCGGCGACTTGCACGCGACCAATCCACCACGCCGCGGCGGCCAGAAGAAGCGACGCACCTAAAAGCGGAACTGTGGGAAGCGGCGTCATGGCCAACACGGCAAGCAATCCCGCGACAATCCAAAGCGTGACTGGCCGCGCACCAAGTTGACGCGGAATTTCGGCGCCCAATGTTTCGCCACTGGCGGCTTTGGCGGCCACCAAACCAGAGGCGGTTGCCACCAAAAACGCGGGGATTTGCGTCACTAATCCATCACCCACCGCCAGCAGCGTGAAGACGCGTAGCGACTCCGCAACGGACCAATTTTTCTGGATCATTCCCACTAAAAATCCACCCACAATATTCACAAGCACGATCACAATTCCAGCCACGGCGTCTCCGCGCACAAAGCGACCGGCGCCATCCATGGCTCCATGAAAATCCGCCTCACGCAACACCACTTCGCGCCGCGCGCTTGCCTGCGTTGCGGTGATAGCACCTGAAGCCACATCCGCATCAATGGCCATTTGTCTTCCAGGCAACGCGTCAAGCGCGAAGCGCGCGGACACTTCTCCCATGCGCACCGATCCACGCGTCACCACCACAAACTGCACGACCACCAACATGGCGAACACGCTGAGACCCACGATTGGATTTCTTCCCGCTGCGATTTCACCAAAGGCCTCAATCACGGAGCCCGCGACGGCGCGCCCCGCTTCCGGCGTGCTAGCGTCCATTCCCAAAATCAAACGCGTGCTGGCAATGTTGATACCAAGGCGCAGCAGCGTGGTACCCAACACCAACGCTGGAAACACGCTGAAATCAAGTGGTTTTCGCATGTTTGCGGCGGTGGCAAGCACCAAGCCGCTCAACGCAAAATTAATGGCGATCAACGCGTCCATGGCCATTGGTGGTAGCGGAACAACCAGTACCGCCACCAACGCGATGAATGCGGCGGGCACCAACCATTCCATGCGCAACGCTGGCTTGTTCTGTGTGTCGCTCAGGTTTGGAATCATGATCGCTTCTCCGATGAGCGGTTTGCACTCTGACGTAGTGGCCGACGAGACACGCGACCTTCACCCGACTCACGCGCCGCTTCGCGAGCCTCTGCGCTTGTCAAACGAATACTCGACTCGAATGTATTGCGTGCCTTAAAACGCTGCATGATCGACGCCGCGCACAACGTGATCGCGGCGCCAAGAGTTGTCATTGCGATCATTCCAAGCACGGACCACACCACGTTGGATAAGGAATCAGAACTCCATGTTGAAATATTTTTAAGCCAGGGCCACGCGAAGGCCAGGCTTGTGGCCAGGGTGACGATCGCCACAAAAACACCAGCAAAAACACTTGGAATACGCTGAAATACGGAACTGCGCGGCCGCATTTTCCATGACCCGATTCGTATCCACGTTCCATGCGCGCTTGCGTGACCCAACAGCGCGGCAAGTAGCGCAATGATGACAAGCCACAATGCAGGCGTTATGGCGTCGATCCATATTTGCATTGGTGAATTCGTGGAAGTCAGTTGAAATAGGTCGCGAGTCATTTCCACAAGCGAGCGAATCCAGAGCGGCATAGCCAATGAGGCAAGCGCGACAAAAAATACAATTCCAAGAAACGAAGCAAGCCAACTCGCTCGTGGCCCGTGGCCTTGTGAAACCACTTGATCGCGTTTGGAGGGCGACGGTGGATGAATGCGCTCAGCGGATTCACTGGACATCATGGTGAAACTCCCTTCGTTATGTGCGCGAGCGAATTCTGAATGAAATTATTTTCGCTTGACCAAATCACGCCGCAAGTGGCCAGCGCGGCCGCAATGCCCACGGAGGCGCGTGCGCCAAATCCAGCGGAAAACGTGGAAAAACCAGGCACAATGCGCACCACTAATGCAGCCACCGCTGTAACGGTGGCGAGTACGCCCACAACTGGCAAGCACGCTTTGAATCCGACCACCATGGCCGCGTCAAGCAACAATGCCACCGAGTTGGCGAAGTCACTCTGAGCGAATGTTCCAGGCGGCAGCGTGCGAACGCTTGCGGCCGCGGTGATCGCGATCGTTTGAATTCCACCCACAGCGACAAATATGGTGATAGCGCTCCATGTGAAAAGCATTTCGGCAGCGTTGGCTTCTCCATCTATTGCGGGGTCGTATGTTTGCGCCAATGACAATCCCATTTGCTCACCAATGACTCGCCCACAGATGCGAAGTGCTTCAACAGAAATGGCGGCGAGCAAACCAATCAACGCGCCAATAGAAATTTCAATCACAATTTGTGGCAATGAAATGGCTGTGATTATGGAATCACCCGCGGCAATTGGAGCAGCAGCCCAACCCGCAGCGGCCGCGAAAGCCATACGAAAACGCCATGGAATCATGGTAAAAGCTGGTGCGCACATGGCCGCTCCAACAGCGCGCGCCGCGCCGGCTACAGCAATCGCAGACACGCTCACTAGCGGCCTCCTATGACGATCAAGAGACTCAAGTCCAACACACAGCCCATCATCATCACGGCGAAGTCGACCACTTTTGAACTCATCCAACCAGCCAACGCGATGGCTACCAACGCCACCGCAATCAAGCGCGGCGCAAACGCGGCCGCAGCATCTTGCACATTGGACA
Organism: uncultured bacterium; assembly: GCA_903898755.1. Taxonomy (GTDB): domain Bacteria; phylum Planctomycetota; class Phycisphaerae; order Phycisphaerales; family SM1A02; genus SYAC01. Next base: position 3,566 of record CAIUGT010000137.1, read on the forward strand.
GCGATTGAATGAGACCGGAGATGAGTCCCACAAGAAGTCCGACCACCAAAAGTGGCAACGCCAATACCAACGCCGCTGACAGCGCGGACCGCAACGCGTCGACCATGTCGGCCTCAGTCATGGTTGGCACCTGCGTTGAAAATGAAATCTTGCATTTGTTGAACACACATTTTTATGTTCCCGCCACGCGCGTCACACCTGCGATCAAGCCTGTGGAAACCATGGCCCAACCATCCACTGCCACAAAAAGCAGTAATTTCATGGGCAAACTGATTAAAGAAGGTGGCGTCATGAACAAGCCAAGGCTGGCCATGACCGCAGCCACGGCCAAGTCGATCACTAAGAATGGCAACAACACTTTGAAGCCCAACATGAACGCGACGCGCAATTCATTCAGCGCGAATGCGGGAGCCAACGTGAGCGTGTCCACTTCGCGGCGCGTCAGCGACTGCCCCGCTTCAACCGGAGTGCCTTTGGATTTCAACACGGCTTCCAAAGTGGGTCCACCATTTTGCGCTTGCAGCTGATCAAACATAAATGTGCGCAGTGGCGCCTCGGCGCCTTTGACCGCAATCATTGGATCCGCGGAGTTGCCACTGGCCAGTTGCGACAAGCCGCCATCCCACGCGGCCTTTAACGTTGGAGTCATTGCGGCAACGGTGAGCGCAACGCTTAGACCAAGCACGATCAGATTGCTGGGCACCGCGCCCAATCCAAGACCTTGTCGAAGAATGCTGAGAGTGACAAATATGCGGGGGAAACAAGTGCATAACGCCAAAGCCGCTGGAAGCAGCGCAAAGCCCACGGCGGCCGCGGCAAGCTCCGCCCCGCCGCTTAAACCCACGGGAACATTGCCAACTGTTTGATTGATTGCGGCCAGCAACAACATCAACCAACCCTCCGACGCGAGTCGATGGCGCAATGATCGCGAGAAGCATGTTCAGCAATGGCATTGACCGAATCTGATGAGTCTGCCGCGAACTCCGCCAAGCGCGTAAAGCCTTGCGCACTTTGTCCAAGCAAGACCACACGATCACCCACGCGAACAAGCGTCAACGCTTGCCCCTTTGCCAAGGAGGCGCGATCAAGTATTTCAATGGCTCCATTGCCAACGGCGCGCCGAACATTTCCTTTGGAAAACAATGTGGATAGAAACCCAGCGCCACTTCCAAATCGCAAGCCCGACTTGCCACGCAACCACAAGGCCGCGCCCAATAGGCACAGCGCGCCAAAAACAAAAATGGAAATCCAACTTCCACCCGTGGTCACGCGCGCATCAACTGGAGTCAGAACCACAATCTGCGATTCAGGATCGACAAAGTGGCCAAGTGCAACCGCATGGAATGAACCAAGTGCGATGACCGCGCTCGCAATGCGAGCAATCAATAGGTGAGGGTTACGCCCATCCATGGCAGCCCCTAGCTTCACGCCCCGCATCCTGCGAAAACGGTCGGACCCATCCGACCCCTGTAGATCGGCAATTTGGACCCCAAAGGGGTAGTGAAATTTACAAATTCATGGCCTGATTTGCGGCAATCTTTCCCGCAAATCCCCATGCCAAACGCAAGTTCGTGTCGCCATGGCATCCAAGCCATCGCTACCATTCCCACAATGATTCGGCGGCTTCAATTGAGCAGTTTATTGGCGGTGATCGGCGGCGCCGCGTCTCTTTTCACAATGACCTCGACCGCCTTTGCCCAGACGGAATACACGCTGGATGATTTTGATCGCTGGACCCCGTCGCCTTCGCCGTCACCGGTTGATGAACAATTGCAACAAGCGCGCGTGGCTCTTGCCAATGGCGACGCGGCGCGCGCGTTGAACCTGTCGGAAAATTTTCTGGAAAACAATCCTCTGGGTCAAGGCCGCGCCGACGCTCTTTTAATACAAGGCGACGCGCAATTGGCATTGGGTTACGAATACAAAGCGCTCTTCGCGTATGAGGACGTGGCGCGGCGATACTCATCAACAACATCTTTCATTCCAGCTTTGGAACGCGAATATGAAATCGCCAAGGCCTACGCGCATGGCTTGCGCAAAAGATTCATGGGGACATTTCGTTGGATCGACGCGGGCGATGACGCGCAGGAAATTTTCATTCGCATTCAAGAGCGATTGCCTGGCAGCGAGCTTGCGGAAAAAGCTGGCATGGAATTATCCGACTACTACTTCCGCATCCGAGACATGCCGCTGGCGGCGGATTCATACGACTTGTTCGTGCAAAACTACCCGCGCTCCAAACGCGTGAACAAAGCCAAATTACGCTTGATTTACAGCTATTACGCGCAGTTCAAAGGTCCGCAATATGACGCGAGTGGTTTGCGCGAGGCCACATCCAGACTGAAATTGTTGCAGGCGGATGATCCCGCGTTGGCTCAGCAAATTGGTGCCGAGGCGTTGCTGGTGCGCGTGTATGAAAGCGAAGCAGCCAAACTTCTCAACGACGCTCTTTGGTATCAAGGAATGGGTGATTTTATTTCCACGGAACTCACGCTGCGCTCGCTTGTGAATCATTTTCCAAAATCAATCGCCACCATTGAAGCGCTGAAGATTGCCCCAGGCGTGGTTGCAAAGCTGCCAGCTCTTACGGCCAAAGGTTGCCCCGACTACGCGCAACTGCAAAGCACGTTGCTTGGAACACCAAAGATGATTGAACCTACTGGCGTTGTGGCTGAACCAGAGGCGCCACTTCCTGCCGTTGCAGAAACGACGTCCGAGACACCAGTGGCGGGCGCCACGCTTCCCCCGCAAGATCAGACCACCTTGCCTCCAACACCGAGCGCGCCTCCTTCGCCTGATCAACCAAAATGAAATTGAACCCCAAGACTCTGTTCAGTTTGAATGCCGTAAGAGTGATCGCCCTTGCATGCGCCAGCATTCTTGCGTCAACAACTCTGGGTTGCTCCTCCAAAGGCATGAAAGGCGGCAGCGTGCTGCCCACCAAATATCACAGTATTTCCGTGCCTGTTTTCGATAATGCCACGCCTGACCGCGACATGGGATTTCAGTTGACGGAGGCTTTACAAAAACGTTTGCAACAATCCACCCCGTACACCGTCACGCATGACGGCAAGGCCGACACCATTCTTCGCGGCAAGGTGGTGAGCGTCAAACTTTCACAGATGAGTCAAAGCGTTGCGACTGGTTTGTCGGAAGAAGTTGCCTACACTGTAACTCTTGACTGGGATTGGGTTGATGTGCGAACAGGAAAGTCCATCACAGCCCGCAAAGGTTTCGCAGCGAGTGGCGTTGTGGTGACAAGTCGATCGCAAGCCGAACCACTTGACTTGGCGCGATTTGAAGTGACTCAACGGCTCGCCGACGACATTGTGGCGAACCTTCAAGCAGATTGGTGATTTTTGTGAATACGTTTGCGTGATTTGAAAGCAGGAAATTTAAAATGAGCGACAACAACATTGATACAACAACGATGGCATTCGCCTCTAAAAAGAAAACGGACAAACCTGTGAAGAGGATTGATCCACCCAATCCCAATTCTTCGGGTCTGCAAGGCAAGCCGCGTCGCCAAAGCGTGACATGGTTCACGCTTGGACTGCTTGCCATTCTGATTTGGATTGTGATTAACGGCAGTTCGACACGCGGAGTTGCCATAGAAACTTGGCAACAATTCATGTTGCTTGCCAAAGAAGGCAAACTTGTGAGCGATTCCGTTGTGATTCAAAGCGACCGAATTAGCGCGGACGTGAAGCCAAATACCAAGGGTTTTTCCGAGCGATTTGGCGATAAACCCGCGCCAGTGTATGTGGCCATTATTCCAACCGCGGTCTCCAATTACATGAAAGATTTGGAATCGGTGCCTGTGCCCTACCGCGCCGATGTGACCACAAGCACCTTTGCGCAATTGGCCATGACCATTTTGCCCACGCTGATCATTCTTGGAATTCTTTGGTTTCTGCTTTCGCGCAGTATGCGCAACGCGGGTGGTGGCGCCGGCGGAATGCTTGGCAATTTTGGTCGCAGCAAGCACCGCGTCAGCAACAAGGAAATGGCGCACACCACTTTCGCAGATGTCGCCGGCATTGACGAAGCCAAGGAAGAAGTTTCCGAATTGGTTGAGTTCTTGAAAGACCCAAAACGATTTCAACGACTTGGGGGACGCATTCCGCGCGGCGTGCTTCTTGAAGGTCCACCAGGTTGCGGAAAAACATTGCTCGCCAAGGCCATCGCAGGCGAGGCTGAAGTTCCATTCTTCTCCATCTCTGGAAGCGACTTTGTGGAAATGTTCGTGGGCGTTGGTGCCAGCCGCGTGCGCGATTTGTTCAAGCAAGCCAAAGACAATTCTCCGTGCATTATTTTCCTTGATGAAGTTGACGCCGTCGGACGCCGCCGTGGTGGTGGTTTCACAACAGGTGGACATGATGAACGCGAGCAAACGCTCAACGCGATTTTGGTGGAAATGGACGGATTTGACGCAAATGATCAGGTGATTGTGATTGCGGCGACCAATCGCGCCGATGTGCTTGACCCGGCGCTCACACGCCCCGGTCGCTTTGATCGCACAGTGGCCGTGCAGTTTCCAGATGTGGCGGGACGACGACAAATTCTTTCCGTGCACGCCAAGAAAGTGAAGATGGGTCCAGATGTGAATTTGGAGCGCATGGCGCGCAGCACGCCAATGTTCAGCGGCGCCGATCTTGCGGCCATTATTAATGAAGCCGCCATTCTTGCCACCATGCTTGACAAGGATTTCATTGAGATGACGGACATGGAAGAGGCCCGTGACAAGATTCGATTTGGACGTGCCAAGAAAAGTCGCCGCATTGAACAACAAGAACGCGTCGCCACGGCGTATCACGAATCTGGTCACGCCATTTTGCAAGTGCTGCTGCCAGACGCGGACCCACTGCACAAGGTCACCATCATTCCGCGCGGTCAAATGCTTGGCGTGACATTTAGTTTGCCAGAGAAGGACCGATATGGTTTCTCGCGCAAATATTTGCTGGCGACCATGCGCGTTTTGTGCGGCGGTCGCATTGCCGAAGCGCGCCAAAATGGCGATGTCTCCAGCGGCGCGTCCATGGATATTAAAATGGCCACCGCCTACGCGCGCGGCATGGTGTTGGAATGGGGCATGAGCGAAAAGCTTGGTTTTGTGCGATATGCAGGCTCAGATTCGCGCGAGTCCTATGTTCCAGAACGCGACTACTCAGAGGACACGGCGCGCATTATCGACGAGGAAATTCGGCGCATGATTGATGACGCATTCAGGGACGCGGAGCGCTTGGTGAACGAAAACTGGGACAAGATTTCCATTCTTGCCGAGGCGCTTTTGAAATATGAAACACTCCATGTGGAGGATGTTCAGCGCATCATTCGTGGCGAAGCGATCAGCCTACCGACCGTGGTTGAAATGCTTTCCACGGGAACGCCTGCGACAACCCCCATCAAGATGGATCCACCAGAGCCTGAAATTGGCATCATGCCCAGTCCGGCGTAAGTGGAGACATTGCTTGCGCATGAAGTGCTGTTGTCTTGCGTCCAATCAATAACGCAACCCGCAACGAATGCGATTTTTTGTGCCTTCAACGCCAAGCGCTAGGTTGTGTAATCACACCAACAGTGATGCTGGGTTTTCAAGCAACCCCTTGAGCGTGTTCAACCAACGCGCTGCCATGGCTCCATCAATCACACGGTGATCCAGCGAAAGCGTGGCCGTCATTTCGTAACCAATGGTGAGTTGATCATCGCGCACAACGGGTTGCTTCAGCGCGGCGCCGCAAGCAAGAATGGCGGAGTTTGGTGGATTGATGATGGCTGTGAAATTCTCCACGCCAAACATGCCCAAGTTTGAAACCGTGAATGTGCTGTCGGACATGTCCTCCATGGACAAGCCGCGGGAGCGGGCCTTCTCGGAAAGAGTCTTGGTTTCGCTGGAAATAGCGCGCAAACTCTTGCGGTCCACATCGCGGATAACGGCCACAAGCAGACCTCCGCCCTTCTCTTCATCAAGCGCCACGGCCACGCCGACATTCACTTGTTGATGCATGAGAATTTTTTCGCCGGCCCAACTTGCGTTGATGTACGGATGCTTGGCCATGGACAACGCGCAACCGCGCACAATAAAATCATTCACCGAAAGTTTAATTCCCATGGAAGCAAGTTCGCTATTGAGTTTTTCACGCAAAGCCATCAAGCGGTCCAACTCAAACTTCATGGTCACTTGGTAGTGCGGAATAGTGGTCTTGCTTTCAACCAATCGCTTGGCGATGATTTGCCGCATTGAACTCACGGCAACTTCCGTGCTTTGCAAACCAGCCACAACAAGTCCGTTGGATCGAGGCGTTGGCGAAACTGGAACCGCCAGCGAACTGGAAGCAGCGACATGTGGCGTGGCTGAACTTTGTGATGTGCTTGTAGACATTGCGCCGGTCCGTGGCGCGTCTGTAGTTTTTGCGGCGGGGTTTGAGCCACGATTTTCCAAAGCGTTCATCACATCGCGCTTGATGATTCGGCCACCAGGACCAGAGCCCTTGAGCGAGCCAAGATCAACGCGCTCTTGCTCGGCGATTCGACGCGCCACTGGACTCACACGAACTCGCGCGCCATCGGCTTGAAGAATCTCTTCGGCTTGCGCGTCAATTGGCTCAACACTGCTTGCGCCGCGCGTGCTGGAATTGGCTGAAACAAAGGTATTTGCGGAGGCGCTTTGCGATGGACGTCCAGCCGCGGATGCATTGGGTGCGCCAGCAGATGTCGCGGCTTGCGCGCCATCAAGGCTTTCGCCGTCCTCTAAAATAAGCGCGATCTGAGTGCCAACTTTCACTTGCTGACCAGCTGGCACAAGCAACTTTAAAATTTTGCCATCGTCAAAGACCGGCATTTCCATTGTGGCCTTGTCAGTTTCAATATCAGCCACAACCATTCCGCTTTTCACTGCGTCGCCCTCTTTCACATTCCAACGAACAATGGTTCCAGATTCCATGGTGTCCGAAAGGCGCGGCATTGTGACGGAGATTGGCATTGTGTTTGTTTGCTTAAGCATTGTAAGTGGCGCTACGAACAGCCTCGCAAATTTTGCGAGTGTTCGGCAAATATTCCTGCTCCAAATTGAAAGCATACGGCGCGGGAACATCCTCGGTGTGCACACGGTGCACATGGTTGTCCAAATCATCGAAGCAGCGCTGATGAATTTGCGCGGCGACCTCTGAACCTGGGCTTCCAAAGCTCCACGATTGATCGACAATGACAAGATTGGAAGTCTTGCGCACAGAACGTTCAATGGAACCAATGTCCAGCGGACGAATGGTGCGCAGGTCAATGACCTCGCATGAAATTCCCTCTTTGGCCAATTCTTCCGCGGCTTCCATGCAGAAATGCACCGGACGACCCCACGAAGCCAGCGTGCAATCCGTGCCGGTGCGGCGAACGCACGCCTGACCAAATTTCAAAAGCACATCATCACCTACAGGAACGTCGCCCTTCATGCCAAGCAATCGCTCGCTCTCCATGAAGAACACTGGATCGTCATCGCGAATGGCGGTCTTCATCAGAGCTTTGGCATCGGCGGGCGTGGATGGAATGACAATTTTAATTCCAGGCACGTTGGAGAACAAACCTTCAACGCACCAACTGTGCGTGCTTCCAAGTTGACCACCCGCGCCGTCATTTCCGCGGAACACAATTGGGCAACCAAACTGACCGCCACTCATGAACAACATCTTTGGCGCGTTGTTCAGGATTGGATCGGCGGCCACCAAACTGAAAGACCAACTCATGAATTCAACCACGGGGCGCAAGCCCAACATGGCGGCGCCAATGGCCATGCCCGCGAAACCACTTTCAGAAATAGGCGTGTCAATGACGCGGCGCGGACCAAACTCGTCCAACATTCCGCGGCTCACTTTGTAGGCGCCGTTGTACTCCGCCACTTCCTCACCGATCAACATAACGCGCTTATCTCGGCGCATTTCCTCACTCATGGCGTCTCGAATTGCGTCGCGAAATTCAATTTCCTGCGTGGCGCTCATATCAAACCATCTCCCTCGCGCGTGGCGCGAAATGTTGGCGGATTCATGGCGCCGCCGTACATCAGCGGCTCGCTGGTTCCGGTGTAGCGACCCCAAGGTTCTCGATAAACATCGTGATACAAATCCGACAGAGGCGGCACTGGACTGTTGTCCGCAAATTCAACCGCGTCGCGCACCTCCGCCTTCACCTCTTTTTGCACCGACTTGATTTGATCATGCGTGATGGCGCCTTGATCAAGAATAAATTTCTCGAATGTTCCGATGGGGTCGCCTTGCTCCCAGATTGCCTCTTCGTCGCGCGTGCGGTACTTGCGCGGATCACTCATGGAGTGGCCCTTGTAACGATAGCAACGCATGTCGACAAATGCGGGACGACTTTTCTCGCGGCACTTCTCAACAACATCCTTCATGCCGTGATAGACCTCGAGCAAATTCATGCCGTCAATTACCGTGGCATCAATTCCATATCCAAGCGCCTTGGATGAAAGATCGTGGCTTTGCGTTGTGCCGCGATGAATGCTGGTGCCCATGGAGTAGCCGTTGTTCTCCACCACAAAGATCACGGGCAAATTCATCAAGCCCGCCAAATTCAGGGCCTCATGGAAAGCGCCTTGATTCAGCGCTCCGTCGCCCAAAAAGCACAGCGTGACGCGCGAAGATTTTCCATTGTTGATGACCTCGTCCTCATACTTGGTGGCGAACGCCAAGCCGGCTCCAAGGGGAGTTTGCGCGCCAACAATTCCGTGGCCGCCAAAAAGATTGTGCTCGCGGTCGAACATGTGCATTGATCCGCCCTTGCCTTTGGCGCAACCATCAACGCGACCAAACATTTCCGCCATGCACGCGCGCGACGTCATGCCGCGCGCCAACGCGTGACCGTGATCTCGATACGCGGTCACCAATGGGTCCTGCGGTTTCAGCGCGGCCACGCAACCAACGGCCACCGCTTCTTGACCTATGTACACGTGGCAGAAGCCACCGATTTTTTTATCTTGATACGCCTGCATGCAACGAATTTCAAATTCACGGATGAGCACCAGTTCGCGGTACCACCCACGCAACAACTCGGCGTTTGGTACAGGGCGATTGGTGGCTCGACGTGGAATAGGAAGTCCGCCGTGAACATCATGCGCAGAATTTTCGTTCGTGGTTGGTGTTGGCATACATGAATTTCCGCGGGGTGAATCCATCATGGAACCGCAGGCAGCCCCTCGTTATAGGGGAGATGTCGCTTTCAAGCAAGATGCATAATGAGAACTTTTATTCATTCAAATTACAGGCAAATATGCGGTTCAAACGACATATTGGCGACGTCGAGCGAACACCGCCGCGTGGGCATCGCCAAAATCATTGGCACAATTGCTGGGTCATTAAGGATTGGCCGTTTCTGGCGTTGCTTTGGGCGCGCCAGCCACTTCTGTTCCTACGGTGTCCTTGACTACGCGCGCGCGCATGACCATTAACGCCATTTCAAGCTGCGGATCCAAACCCTTGGCGAACAAGTCATCAGGATTTGGTCTTGGCTTCGCCTTTGGATCATCCGCGGCAACAATCAAGTCAGCCTTCATTCGCAACTCGCTTGACTTGTCAATTTGGTCAGGAGTCATTTTGGCACGCAGGTCAGGGTTCACGCCCCAATCATTGGAGCCGGGCTTCTTGTGGACAAGACGACCCTTGGTTCCTTCTGGCTGTGAAACTTCTGGTGGCAACACATAATGCTGCGTTGTGATTTTCACGGCGGCCTGCTTGCCGCGATCCGCCAGTGGATTCACTTCTTGAACGCTGCCCTTGCCAAAACTTCGCTCACCAACAATCACGGCCTTGTCATACGCCTGCAGGCAGCCGCTTAAAATTTCGCTTGCGCTTGCGGATGATTGATTCACCAACACCGCGACAGGCAAATCTTTCAACTCGGCGCGATTGGCTTCGGCGCTTTTACTAGAAGTTGTAATTCCAAAGCGATTTTCAGTGGAAACCAGCACGCCTTTCTCAACCCACAGGTTGCAGAAATCAACGGCTGATGAAAGAAGCCCGCCAGGGTTGCCACGCAAATCCAAAATCAGGCCATTCAGTTTGCGCTCCGTGCGCATCTCTTTCAACGCCACCAAGAAATCCGCGAAACTGTCCTCGTTGAAACTGGTCAACCGCACATAGGCAATTCCAAGTTTTGGATCCATGTACCACTCCCAAGATGGATCGCCATGCTCGGACAAACTCTTTTTGTTCCAACCATTCACGGAGCGAATCTTGATGCTCTCGCGCTTCATGGCCACATCGAATGGCTCTGGCACGCTCGCTCTACGAATAGTCAATGTGACTAAATCACCTTCTGGACCAGTGATGAGATCGACGGCTTTATTCAACGCCCACCCCGTGGTGCTTTTTCCATCGACCGCAATGATGCGATCATCAGGCTTCAAACCAGCTCGGGATGCGGGCGAACCTTCAAGCGGATTAATGATTTGAATGTCGCGCTTTTCATCATGGCGAATCATGATGCCAACGCCGACAAAGTTGCCGTCCACTTGTTGGCGAAATCGACGCAACGCCTCGGGCCAAATCATGGCGGAGTAGTTGTCCTCGAATTGACGGGACAGAACCCCCATTGCACCTTCGCCAAATTCATGCAGCACAACTTCCTCAGGCAAGGTCACCGTGGCATCATTGGCCGCCATCAGTTGCGCAATCACTTCACGAAACAGCACACTTGTGGCGGTTTCACGAGTGGCCGCGGAAACACTTGCCGCCGCTTTATCGATAGCGGCGATCCACGCGGCGCGCTTGGTTTCATCGCTTAAGTTTGGAAAACTCTCATGGCATTCATTGGTGGTCGCCAGCAGACGAAGCGCCTCAATTCCACCTTCAAGCAACGGCTTCCAGCCACCGTTCTCAATATGTTCGGTGGCCGCCTTACGCAAACCTTCCTTCAACATTCCCAATGAAATTCCTTGAAACTGATCCTTCCAGCTATCGATTAAGACCGGGTTGTACTCGGGAAAAACTTCCTCGGCCTTGATGGACAACTGACCTTCGGGATCGTTTGGATCAACCGCTGCTTCATCGCTTGCGGCAGGTTTCTTTTCCACTTTAGGCTCGAGCGCTTCCATGGCCTTGAAGCGATCATTTTGTTTTTTGCGCAAGTCATACAAATGTTTCGGCGCGTACTCCGCCAACAATTGAACGCGGTCGCCACAGTCGTCCAATTCATCGGTCAGTTTTTTTAACACCACTGGATCGCCGCCGTCCTCATGCAACGCGCGTAAACGGAACAACATTTCTTGCGCAAGCAGCCAATCGGATTCCTTCAGTGCCTCTTGATAGTTGGCTTGGCCAGTGGCTTGAAGTTGCATGATCGCGTCGCTTTTGAGCTCCAGTTTCCACGCTTCGTTGTCCAACAAAAACTTCAAATTTGCCGCAGCAACCATGGCTTTTGTCAAATTCTTTTGCGCCAATGAATCCACGATTTCCTTGCGCCGTGTGATGATGGATTCTTGGCGACCCTTCTCCTGATCCGCCTTGTGGGCCGCGTTGAGAATGATTGCATCTTGCAATGCTTGAATTGCTTCGCTGTCACTTGTTGGAGCGTTTAAAATCGCTTTATCAAACGCGGCTTGATCGGCACGTCGCGCCGCGTCCCATGCGGAGTCGCTCCATGTGGCGACGTTGCCGCTGGACGTGGCGGCTTGAAACGCGAACGACGTCGTGGCAAGAGCAAAAGTTGCGACAAGCGCGCCACAGACAACGATTCGAAATTGCGACTTCATATGATTGAAATTCCTTGCTGAAACAAAAGGTTGAGCGACACTGAACTATTCATATAGTGAGATTGAGTTCGGACTTGTGTGAAGAAGACTTGCGACTTGTTGCGAATAAAGGGATCTGTTTCAAATTGAATGTGAATAGCGATTGGTCGTAACATGGAATTCAATATCCTAGGTCCGCAAACAGCTTCTGTGGTGGAAATGTTCGATGAAATTGAATAGGAAATCCCTGCCCGAACAACTTTCCAAGACCAAAGCGATTGCAAGCTTTCTCTCTGCTTATGGCACATTCACAATGGGAATTTGGCTCACATTGCCACTGGCGATTGGAGCAATGTGGTGGCCAAAATTTGGGGGCGTGGCCGTATTTATTTTGGCGATCAGTTGCTGGTTTCGCTTTATAGGCATTCGCGAAATGAACCGTGGATTTCAATTTGGCGGGCTTCAAATTCCCATGATGATCCGCGTCTGGCAGGTCATGAACTTCATCACCGCAATCGTTGGTGTTGTTATGGCAGTCATGGTGCTGCTGCAAAGCGGCGAGCATGCATTTGATGAACGGACCCTGAATTATTTTATTCAGATTGAAAATATGTGGCTGCTGTTATTAGTGGGGGAACTTATGATCACCACACGGGTGGTGTCCGCAGTTGCGCTTTGGATTGAAGCGACTTGGATGCGAGTAACCCAAAATCTTGTTGCTTTCATGATTGGGTTTGCACTTGCCGTGCGCCTTGCTCTTATGGTTGTGCCAACACCCACGACGGACATGAACATGGAACCGCTGCTCAGAGCTGGCGCCATTCTTGCCTCCGCGGGAATGGGCGTGATTGCGATTTGGTGGTTGGCCGATGGGGTGAATCGAATGGCGATGGCGCTTGCCGATAAGGTGCGCGATGAGACTCCCTCAGCCATGTGAATGTTTTTTATTTGAAAAAAATATCCTCGGCCAAATCCATTGCGCGTCCCAAACCCGCTGCTTTTGACATGGTTTCCTGCCATTCTTTGGCTGGGTCGCTGTCCAGAACCACGCCAGCGCCAGCTTGCAAATGCACCGTCCACGGATCGCCTGGCTTACGATTTGTTGGCATGACCATGGTGCGCAGCGAAATGGCCATGTCCATGGAGCCATCAAAACCAATCACACCAATTCCACCGGCGTAGGGACCACGACGCACAGGTTCAAGTTCGTCAATGATTTGAATGGCTCGAATTTTTGGCGCGCCTGAAACAGTTCCAACTGGAAGCGTGGCGCGCAGCGCGTCCCAAGCGTTGAATTTATTTTCAAGCGTGCCCGAGACCGTTGAAGACAAGTGCATCACATGGCTGTAACGCTCGACATCCATGCAGCGATCAATATGCACCGAACCAGCCTCGCACACGCGGCCAAGATCATTGCGGCCAAGATCAACCAACATGACATGTTCCGCACGCTCCTTCTCATCGGCCAACAATTCTGTTTCAAGTTGTGTGTCTAGTTCCGGCGTGGCGCCGCGCGGACGCGTGCCAGCAAGCGGACGATTGACCACAATTCGATCACGCACTCGGCACAGAATTTCGGGGCTTGAAGCCGCCAAAATGCAGCCAGAAGCCTGCAAATACACTTGATAGGGGCTGGGGTTCACAATGCGTAAAGCGCGGTACAACTCAAAGGGATCAATGTGTGTTTCACGTTCAAGCCGCTGCGAAAGCACAATCTGAAACGCGTCGCCCGCGGCAATGGCTTGCTTGGCTTTCACCACCGCGCTTTCAAATTCCGCCCGCGTCATGGAACTGCGCGCGGGCGGCTTGGGCGCTGATCGAAGATCCATTTGTATTTCGCCAGTTGGCAACGTTGGTCGCTGATGAAGCAAATCCGCTTTCAGTTGCTCAAGAGCGGCGTCGGCAGCTGTTTGCGCAGCGGCTTCTGAGCCATGCTCATCAAGCGACTGCGCCACCACGCAATCAAGTGTTCGCGTGAAATGATCAAAGACAACCACTTGGCGATACAAACCCATGTGCATGTCTGGAAGTTTGCGGTCGTCTTTGGGCGCGTTGAGAAAACTTAAAGCCTTGGGTTCAAGCCAGCGCACGGCGTCAAAGGAAAGGAATCCAACCCAGCCACCGTGAAATGCGCCAGGCAATGCGCCGCGTGAAAATGGTTTCCACGCCGCCGCAATGTCGCGCGGAACTTGCAGTGGATCGGCGCATTCAAAGCGTTTCTCACTCTTGCCGTCGCGAAAAATTTCAACCGTATTTTCTTTGGCCACCACTTCTTGCACTGGTCGCGCACCCAACATGGAATAGCGACCCACACTTCCGCCTTGCTCCACGCTTTCAAGCAGAAAGCTTGGCGCGTTGCGATCATCCGGGGCCACAAGCCTGCGGTAGGCAAGCACGGGCGTGAGTTGATCCGATGGAATTCGCCGACATTGAATCAGAAGATTTCCTGCGGACATGTTCTTGAGATTAGCGGGACTTGCCCGTCATAGACAACCTGTCGCTGCGCCAATCGATCACATGGATTTGCTCTCAAGCGAAAGTCGCCGCGCCGCCGTCAACGCGATCGCCATGGCATCACTTGCGTCGTGTGGCCCCTTGAGCGTGCGCAATCCGCATTGCGCCATGACCGCGCGTCGAACCTGTTCCTTGGTGGCGTTGCCATTTCCAGTGACGGAGCGCTTCACTTCCTTGGGCGCGAACTCAGTTATTTGCAAATGCTTTTCAGCCAATGTGGCCAGCAACACTCCGCGCGCATGCCCCATGATGATGGCAGTCTGCGCGTGCTTGACATGGCTGAACAACGTCTCAACAGCGGCGTGATCGGGCTTTAAATCCGTCAAAACCTCCAGTAATTCCGTGCGAATTTGCAACAAGCGCGCATGCAGTGGACCCGTTGTGGCAATGCGCAACACCCCCGCTTCAATCAACGTTGGCTCGACACTGCGCGCGCTTATTTTGACGCACGCATATCCAGTACGCCGCAGACCAGGATCAATTCCAAGAATTCGCATGGCGACATGCTACGGCTTGACGGCCTTCAAGATCAGAACCACATCGCTGCCTTGGGCGGGAATGCGCGCGGTGTTGGCTTGCCAACGCGGTTGTGAAATTTCCGCCTGATCGGAAATCACTTGCGCGTAGGCGACAAGTTCATCGCCAAAGGTGACAAGTCCAACGGTGCTGCCCGTGACATCCGCCGTATAGCGCTGCCCGCCACGGCCGTCAGGTTCAAAGTGACTGCCCGCAAATACAAAAGAAGCGTTGTTGAATTTTTCCTGATGGCGCGCGTCCTCGATCCACTCGCCCAAATCGCAGCGGTGAGACACACCGTCCAATACATATTCAACTTGCACGCTAATGATGTCGCCAGTTGGCGGCTCAAGTTTTAAATCGTTTACCGTCGCCTTGTCGCGACTCCAAATTCCAGGGTGACCAGCGCGCGCGCCAACGGCCAACAGCGCTGCGTGAATATGCGACGCTGCAACATTGACCACGACCAATGACTCATGCTCGCGCGTTCCCTTGAAGCACACCAATTGCTCCAAGAAACCTTGCCGAAGTGCGACGTTTCCCTTTACAAAAACTTCGCCAGTGTCCTGGTTGATTGAAAGTCCATTGACCAGTTTCGTGTTGGTGCGGTCTGTATGGTTGATGTGCGCACTTGATTGAGAGGACGTTTCAACGTCAGACTTGTCCGCGACATGCGTGGGCGCGGCGCAACCACATGCCGCCAACGCAATGCAAAGTGTCGAAAGTATTTTGGATTGCCAAGGCATGAGCTGACCACGATCGTAACCCGCGCAAACGCAGTTCTGAATTTGGCTGCATCGCCAGTGTTTAAAGAATTTGCATGGGCAAATAAAAAAGGCCCAGCGGAGGCAAGCCTCACGCTGAGCCCTTCCGGGGGCTTGGTAATGTTTTAACTATATGACTATATGAGGCTAGAATCAATGTAGGACAAACAAAATCTTAAATTTTTGTCAATTATTTGATATTTCTATAAGTCGAAGAATGAAAACTCACATCAGCAGGGACTTATATGACTCGACTCATCTCATTCTGAAATATGCATATTTAAAAGTAACACGGAGCCTGAGTTGCGTGGCTAATCTTGGGAAATGCTGCTGAGCCGAACCGTTCGATTTGCCTTGTCTCCAACGCATCCGGCTGAAGTCACTTCCCCAAAAAACAACGCATATGCCGCATGGCCAAGCACCAAAGGCTGGCATGCACATGTTTCTTTGGAAATTGTGATCGCTGGGGAGCCCGACCCACGCACGGGATATCTGATTTCTATCTCTGAAATAGATGAAATTGCCCGGCGAACCGCCCTGCCTTTCATTGACAAGTCGTTTCGTGGTGGCGGAGCCCAGGAAATGTGCTTAAAGCCTGTGGCCGATGCCCTTCGCGAAGATCTTCCGTTCCCATTGCAATCCATCACGCTTACACAAAGCGACTTTCTTTCATTCTTCTACGAGGTTTCCATGCCCAACCACGCCACCATGACGCAGTCATTTGAATTTGCCGCCAGCCACCGCTTGCACTGCGATGATCTTGACGCCGCAACCAACTTAAAGATTTTTGGCAAGTGCAACAACGCGGCGGGTCACGGCCACAATTATCGCGTTGAAGTTTCAGTACGCACCCTGATTCAAGATCCGCCCCAAGTGCGGGTTGATCAACTGGAACAAGTGGTGCGCCAGAATGTGATCGACCAACTTGATCACAAACATTTGAACTCCGATGTGGCTATTTTTGCCAATCACAATCCAAGCGTGGAAATGATCGCGCAGGTTTGCCACGACTGGTTGGTCCAACCCATCAAGGCTTTAGGAGGCGAGCTTGTTCGAGTTCGCGTGTGGGAAACCGAAAAAACTTCAGCTATGTATCCGGGCTGATCCCGCCGCGTCTCTTTGGATGTTTTCCCAAAGCAAGCCATGCGCAATTTCTTGCGCAGCATTCCCCTTCGATGCCTTATTTACTCGGCGACTTCGGTGCGCACTTGGTCGGCGTTGTATGTAAAGCACTTTCCTTCAGGTTCATCAAGGCACTTCTTGTGGCTGCCATCGCAAAATGGAGCGTTTTTTGTGAGACCACATGCGCAAATAAAGATGGGCTTGTCTTGGGGAACTATTTTAATTGGACCAGTTGCGTTGAGGCGGACAATTCGTGACATGGTGGTTCTCTCTTTTAAATTTATGAAATGAAACAATCAGGACAATGCTGGACAAGGTCGTTACGACAAATCTTCTTCGCCGAGAAGTCGAAACCCTTTGCGAAGAAGAATCTGGCCAGCAAGCGTAAGGTCGTCTACAGCAATGGCCACGGTTGGCGCCTCTTGCCGGCGCAACATCACTGGATAGGCGAAGCGAATATTCAACTCCGCGCCCAAAAGATGCAGGCATAAATTGGTCAGGCTTTTGCCCTCGGGTAATTCCACAACCAACAAATCAACTTCGCTAAATGTGAAGTGGTTGGCGCGCAACACAACGCGCGCGGCGTCGGCGTTGTTGAAAATAAGCCGCACGACGGCGTGATCGCTTGAATCCAAAATACTGAAGGCCGCCAAATTCAGACCTGATTGATCGTCACACTTCTGCAGAAGATCAAGCAACTTTCCAACCTTGTTA
>CAIUGT010000138.1 GCA_903898755.1 uncultured bacterium
ACGAACCGCCGCTATCAAGCCGCCGGCAACAAGCACGCTAAGTAAAGCGATATTCAACAAGCGTTGTCGCTTGGCGCAGACATGCTGTTGATGAACGATGACTTGAAGCGCCGCGATTTGTTGTTGAAGTGTTTGCATGCGTAAAGCGTACAGCCGCATGTGGCACAATTCATCGCACTTCAATCAATGCACGCGGTTGGATTCGAACCAACGACATTCGGTTTCGAAGACCGATGCTCTATCCAGCTGAGCTACGCATGCAATACAGCGGGCGATTCTAACCATATTCACGGCGCAATGCGCGTCAACGCCGCCGCGCAATCTTGCGCCAACGGTTCAATGGAAAGCGGCGCGCCCACGGCTTGACGCATCCACTGATCCGGAGTCAGTCGCCCCAAACTTGTGATGCGTTTTGTTTCCGCCGCCAATTGCTTGCCGCGCATGAACGATCGAATCTGATGGCTCATGACATGGCCAATGGTGTAATCGGCCAGATACAACGGATGCGCCACCATGTGTTGATACGCGGCGGTTAAACGGTTGCGATCTTTTCCATGGAGCGGCTCGTAATATTTTTCCCACACTTGATCCGCGATCGCAAGCACTTGATCGCGCAACTGCTGCGCGCTTGCCTTTGGATTGGCGTAGATCCAGCGCCACGCATAGAGCTCCAACAAACTTGGTCCCGCAATTTGGCACGCCGCCAACATGGTGCCAATGGAATCTAAATCAAAGCTGCGCTTTACTTCGTCGGGCTTCTCCAACCCAAGCACGCGCCGACCAAGCGACTGATATAAAAACGCGAACGCCTCTGTGCATGCGGTGTTTGGAACATTGCGCAGCAGCGGCCGCGGCGCGAAGTGCGTGCTGCACAATTGCTCCAGGTTGTGGCCAAGTTCATGCATGGCGGTATCAAAACCGTCCCAACCAAATTCCTTATCAAGACGGCTTGTGCGCAGCCACGCGCCGTATTCCGGCATGCCGGGACGCATGGCGTGACCAGAGCCGCGCGCAATCTCCACGCGGATTTGTCCGCCCAAGAAATGCGCGTCATCCTTGCTGAAACCAAGCGTCTGCAAAATCTCCGGCAGTTTGCGCTCGAATACTTTCTCGTCGGGGAAATGCGCGGCCACGCTGGCGTTCATTTCTTCCGGCGGACGCGTCTCTGCAATGTCCTCAAAATAAACATCGTGCGGTTCCAGCGCGCGGCCAAGTCGCTTGGTCATCCACGCTGCAATGTCGCGGCGCACGGGGTGCTCCAGCAACGCAATGAGAAGTCGCTCAACTTCGCTCTCTGGAATTTCGCGCGCCAAATCAAACTTGCGCGCGATGGCGGTTGGCGCCTCTGGATACAGCGGATCAAATTGCGCCGCAAGATCGCGCTGTGAATTCCAAAATTCATAACGCACCGCGCCCAATGTTTCGCCGCACGGCGCGCCACCAATCGTGTTGGTGTCGGGGTTCCAATCTTCAGTGCCTTTACATTCCATCACGGCTTTGGGAATAGTTCCATCAATATGGCGGCCCATCACGCGCATCAACGCGCGTTGCTTATTCAAGCCGTCGGGATCGCCGTAGCCCGCCTTCACTTCTTCGCGCACCAGCCAATGCGCCAGCAATTTGCGATCACTTTCAAACCATCGTTTGCCGTTGGCATCAACCATGCGACCAACCGGAATATGAAATCCGCTCACAAATTGATTGGCCTCGTGGCTAGTCTTGCGCGCTTGATCCGCAAGCGCAACAGGAACGCGCGGACCAAACGATTGCGCAAGTCGAACTTCCGCCCAACGCGTGGTGGACCATGAAGAACCCTTGGCCAACATTTCCGTGAGCGTGCTGCGATCAAAGTTCAGCAGCGCAATGAACGCAATCTTTTGCCGATACAACTGGTCGCTTAAATCTGGCGCGGGATCAAACTTGGCAAGCACGTCGTCCACGCCCGCGAATGAATCGGTTTTCACGTCGCTCCACCAACGAAGGTCGCGGCGAATTTCATACAAGTGTCCGCTGACGCTCACCAGCACTTTTTCAAGCCGATCAAGCAGGCGCGTGACATCACTTTGGTTGGCAACAAAGTTGGCAACACAAAATGCGGTGAACTCTTGCGGGGTTCCATCCACGTTGTTCCAGCGCAACGCCACTTGGCGCACGCCAATGTCCGCGCGCGCTTTGGCGGCATCGCCGTGTTGCTTGGTCAGCAATGCCACGGTTTCCTGCGTGGGAAGTTGCGTTGTATTTGAAGCGGCGTTTGATGGGGCAGTCGAAGTGTGCGCGGTATTCATGCTGCGATGGTATTGCCCAAGGTGATTCAAAGCGAGCCGATTGAGTTGATCACTTTGTGCAAACGCGAGCGCAATTCAAATCCATGCACAGTGAAAAACAGTGTTTCTATGCAGCGTTTGCGCTGCGAAGTTGCGCCACGTGAACCAACGCAGTTTATGTATTGCGAGGAGTTCGCAATTGTTCCTGCAGAGCCGCCACTTGTGGAAATCGCGAAAGAACGCCGGCGCGGGGTTGTGGTTCTAATTTCAGTGTCGTAATAAATAAAAGAGTGAATATGAAAGTGAACAGAATGAAGACCACAAATCGATCAACCCACATGCGTCCAACACCAACGCTAGCCAGTTGACGCAGCGCCGCGTAAATGGCGTAGGCGCCGCTGAACGCAACAAGCCACTCCAATGAAATCCAAGGTCGAAATGGATCAGTGGCAATGGTTAGAAAAGTCG
>CAIUGT010000139.1 GCA_903898755.1 uncultured bacterium
GATGGCGATGCTGGTTCCACTTTGTTCAAACGCGTTGGTGAAATTCATGGTCAATTCAAATTCTGGCGTGGGGTCAATCGCAATTGCGGCCAAATCAATCGTGTGATTTTCAATCGCGTTGATCGCTTCATCCATGTTCTCGAATTCCGTGAATGAGTAGCGCAAGCCGCTTGATTTTGCGATGTGCTCAAAAAGCGTGACCGCCAAACCGGACCATTGCCCGCCGCCGGAACGAAATGCAAACGGCGGCATATTGAATACGCCCACACGAAACGGCGCGTGTTGTTCAAGGTTCTGAACGACGGGCATTTTTAATTTGGGAGTTGGGGAAGTGATCGCTGTGGGAGTAGTTGTTTGCTGCCGCGAAATCGTGGCGTTGGTATTTCCCCACGCGCTCAATCCACTCACTGCGAGCAGGCAAATCATAAGGAAAAAGAATCGCACTCTTGGCATGGGGGAGCAGGATACGCTTGCTGTCCACTTATGGCGATTGGTGAACTACAAAATCGTGTGGCGGTGATCACAGGCGCAAGTAGCGGCATTGGCGCGGCTACGGCGCGAGCTCTGTCACGCGCGGGAATGCGCGTGGTTCTTGCGGCGCGGCGCGCGGATCGGCTGGAGGAATTGGCCGCGGAAATTCGCACGCGTGGTGGCGAAGCGGTTGTTGTAGAAACAGACGTCGCGCAGGCTGGGTCAAGCGAAAAATTACTGGCGCATGCCACACGCGCATTTGGTGTGGTGGATGTGGTGTTTGCCAACGCGGGCTACGGCGCGGAGATGGCGGTGCACGACATGTCAATGGCTGAGATACGAGAAATGTTTGAGGTGAATTTTTTCTCCGCTACCGAATTGATCACGCTTGCGGCGCGTGACATGATCGCGCAGAATCGACGCGGACATTTGCTGATGACATCAAGTTGTTTGTCCAAATTCACCATTCCGTATTTAGGCATGTACGCCGCAACCAAAGCGGCGCAATCCATGGTGACGCGCTCCATGCGCTTTGAACTTGCGCCACATGGGATTGAAGTTTCAAGTGTGCATCCAGTGAGCACCGCGACGGAATTTTTTCAGCAGGCTTCGTTGCGCGGCGGCATTGATCCGCAAGGCAAAATGGTGCCCGATCACGCGCCAAAGATGTTTATTCAAACTCCGGAGCAAGTTGCCAACGCCATTGTGCGTTGCCTGCGCAAGCCAAAGAGTGAAGTGTGGACCAGTCTTTTCGTGCGGCTGGCTTCTGGAATGATCAATGCGTTTCCTGGCTTGTATGACATTGCCCTGCGCAAACAGACCAAGGTCATGTTGCAAAGCCAAAAAAAGCGTTCAAACAGCCTGAAAAACTTGTAGATCAATCGCGGTTTCCCAACGGGGCGATTGGGAACTATCTTTCATCTTCGACATTTTATTGAAGCGTCATTTTATTTTCACAACAAAAGGATTTCAGCCATGGCAATTCGAATTGGTATCAACGGTTTCGGTCGCATTGGTCGCTTGGTCTATCGCGCGGCGGTTCAGCGCGGCGGTTTTGAAATTGTTGGCGTGAATGATTTGGTGCCGGCGGACAACTTGGCGTATCTCTTGCAGTACGACACCAACCACGGTCGCTTTCAACATGAAGTGAAGGCGTCTGGCGAATCTTTTTCCGTGGCTGGAATGACCACGCGCACATTGAGTGAGCGCGAGCCGGCCAAACTTCCATGGAAGGATCTTGGTTGCACGTATGTTCTTGAGAGCACCGGTCGCTTCACGGATTTCGAGGCCGCCAAAGGTCACATTACCGCTGGCGCCAAGCGCGTGGTGATTTCTGCGCCAACCAAAAGTGAACAAGAAGTTCCAACGCTTGTCTACAAGGTCAATCATCAACAATATGATCCCGCGCGTCACACCGTGATCAGCAACGCAAGTTGCACCACAAATTGTTTGGCGCCAATTGTGAAAGTGATCATGGATGAGTTTGGCCTTGAGGAAGGTCTCATGACCACCGTGCACGCCGCCACTGCCACGCAACCCACGCAAGATGGTCCATCCAAGAAAGATTGGCGCGGTGGCCGCAACGCGTATCAAAATATTATTCCCGCAAGCACTGGCGCCGCCAAAGCGGTTGCCTTGTGCTTGCCGGGCACCAAAGGCAAGCTCACTGGCATGAGTTTTCGTGTGCCCGTAGCCAATGTGAGTTGCGTTGATTTGACGTTCCGCACGGGGAAAGCGACCAGTTTGGACCGCATTCACGCCGCCATGAAGGCCGCCTCCGAAGGTGCCATGAAAGATGTGCTTGGTTACACCGAAGAAGAAGTGGTATCGAGCGATTTCATGAGTGACCCTCGCAGCAGCATTTACGATGCGCGCGCGTGCATTCAATTGAACGACCGTTTCTTCAAGGTGATCAGTTGGTACGACAATGAATGTGGCTACGCCAATCGTTGCGTGGACATGTTGCAAATGATGGCCGACAAAGACAAGGCGTAAGTGCCGCGGGACTTATTTGATGTGAGCGGAGTTGACGGCGGTCTTTGTGAACGCGCTCAATTTGGTTCAATGTCAACGCACTTTGTGAAATGCGCAATCAAATTCTCCGCGACGCCGTTTTATATAGAACCTTGTCAATGCATAAGCGCGTAGATCAGTGACGCCGCTTCCATTTTGGAAAGCGCGCCGCCGCTCCAATTGGCCGCCACCGCGGATTGGTTCACGCCTTCGAACATTTTGTCTGCGGTGTAGTTGAACAAGCATTTCGCTTTGTTCACGCCTTCCCACACCTTTGCGCCATCAATATTGAATAGAACCTTGCCCTTGTTCACATCCTCGTAGATATTGTTGCCCGAGATGTTGAACAAGCACTTGGCTTTGTTGACGCCTTCCCAAGCTTTGTCGCCGTCGATATTCAAAATGCATTTTGATTTATTCACGCCTTCATACATGAGATTGCCAGCAAGGTTGCACACCGCTGTGCC
>CAIUGT010000140.1 GCA_903898755.1 uncultured bacterium
AATTCATTGCGCGATGTGATTGGCTAAATTCTAAAAACAACACGACCCCGTCGTGAGACGAGGTCGTGTGTAAATCGAAAGACCAGTCGTGACTTGCGTCACAACAAGGCCGGATAGATTTAGATCATGCCGTTCAGTGTGCGCAATGCACGAACGCGAACCTTGCGGCTCGCTGGCTTGGCCTTGATCATGATTTCTTCGCCCGTGAATGGATTGCGACCCTTGCGAGCAGATGTCGCTGGCTTGTTCGCTGTCTTCAACTTCATGAGACCCATGAAATTAAATTCGCCGCAACCCTTTTTGCTGAGGTCAGCCGCGATAATCGCGGTGAGGGCCTCGAACACTTCTTTCACCTTGGTGTTCTTCAGTTCGGTGCCGAGAGCAATTTGCTTCACGACTTCGCCCTTTGAACGACGCTTGGTTGCTGGAGTGGCCTTAAAAATCTTCTTCTTGACTGCTGTCTTAGACATGTGGAAATCCTTTCCAGGATTTAATGTCATTCGGCGTCCGCCGAATGACGAGGTTGCGAATGTCCGCCAACGTAGGCGGAACAAGGCACATATTACAGGTCACACGCCTTGAATCAAGGGTTGCCAAGGATAAAAGTGTGTGTTTTCCCCTTGTTTGAGCAACTTTTGTCTCAAATGTGGTCGCAAACTCGCAAAAATCACCACTTTTTGCTCTTGACAACTGAAAAGTATTCGCAACTTGTTCGCCGCACTTCACCGCCGTGCGTCTGTAGCGCGTTGAAAAAATGCGCGCTCCATGCTGAAAAAGCGCATTGAAATAGAAGTTGATGATGAATGAAAATAAAAATGCCGCATGTGCTTGCAGCGTGTCATGTAAAAACTGCGCGCAAAAAAACGCGCGGCATACACCGCGCGTTTTGAAGTTATAAATTCATTCTCGCAATGACGAACGGCTCTTCGCCGCGCCGCGCACGGTTGCTCGGCCAATGGAAACATAATCAAAGCCGTGCTCTTGCATGGAATGCGCGCGATACAAATTGCGTCCGTCAAAAATCAACGGCGCGCTCATGACATTTTTCACGCGATCCCAATCAGGCGAGCGGAAATCACTCCACTCTGTGCACACCACAAGGGCGTCGGCGCCTTCAAGACATTGATACATGTCCGTCGCAATTTCAACGCTTGTCATTTCACGCGACAAGTGCTCAAGCGCGACGGGATCAAACGCGCGCACGCGCGCGCCAGCCTTGATGGCTCGTTCCATCAACGCAATGGATGGAGCTTGGCGAATGTCGTCGGTGCGCGGCTTGAAGGCCACACCCCAAAACGCCAACTTCTTTCCGCGCAATCCGCCTGTGAATTCCTTCTCAATCTTCTGCCAGAAATGTCCGCGTTGATCTTGGTTCACCTCATGCACGCTGGCGTTCAGTTTGCAATTAAATCCAACTTCTTTGCCCATGCCCACAACCGCAAGCGTGTCCTTGGGGAAGCAACTTCCTCCATAGCCAAGGCCTGGATACAGAAACTGATTTCCAATGCGACGATCGGCGCACATGCCTTCGCGCACATTGTTAATGTCGGCGCCGTAGCGCTCGCACAAATTCGCAATCTCATTGATGAAACTAATTTTGCATGCAAGCATGGCGTTGCTGGCGTACTTCACCATTTCGGCGCTGCGAACATCCATGATGAAAATGGGATTGCCTTGGCGCACAAACGGCTCGTACAACTCGCGCAACATTTCGCCGGCATGCTCGCTTTCCACTCCGCACACAACGCGGTCGGGTTTCATAAAGTCGCTAATGGCGTCGCCCTCTTTTAGAAACTCAGGATTGTCGGCAATGTGAAACGCAATTTTGGTGTGCGCGCGAATGGCGTCGCGCACTTTGTGGCTGGTTCCCACGGGCACGGTGCTCTTGACCACAATCACCTTGCTTTTGGCGGTGGGACCGATCTTTTCAAGTTCTTCTGCAATGTCCTTGGCCACGGCCAACACATATTGCAAGTCGGCGCTTCCATCCTCACCACTGGGCGTTCCCACGCAAATGAAAATGGCGTCGGCGTGGCGATAGGCTGCTGACTTGTCCGTGGTGAATTGAATGCGTTTGGCGGCGATGTTTTTGGTCAACATCTGGCTTAGACCTGGTTCGTAAATAGGGCTCTCGCCGCGGCGCAACATGTCAATCTTCTTGTGGTCAACATCAAGGCACAGCACGTCGTTGCCGGTGTCGGCAAAGCAGGCGCCGGTGACTAATCCAACATATCCAGTGCCGACCATGGTGAGTTTCATGCCGAATGCTCCTATATAGATTAAAGAATGAATGGCGTAATCGCGCCTCAATTCAAGTGAACAGAAGTGATGCGATGCAGTGTGCAACGCAAGTTATAAAAACAAGTCCACAGAGGATAGCTACCTCTTTATGTCGGCGGAAATGCGGCGTGACTTTGATGTTGCGTTGCAATTTTTCTGCATATTTGCCGAAAGAATGCGCTTGGTTTTCTCAACAGGTTGAACGCCTTCAATCCATCCTTCTCGCTGAAGCAGCCACGCTTTCAATTTCAGTTCCTTGCCGCCAACTTTGTTGCTGCCAGAAAATCCACCAAGACCATTCATGGCAACAACGCGATGGCAGGGCACGATCATTGGAAGTGGGTTACGCCTCA
>CAIUGT010000141.1 GCA_903898755.1 uncultured bacterium
CTGTCAATTTAAAGTTGAAGAAGTCGAAGTCTTTGAAACGGGCTGCAACACAGTCTCGTCGGCCGTGAACTCGGCGACGCCAAGACCACCAAAGTGGCTCACCCACACAGCGCCGGGGCCTGTTCGAAGCGGATGAATCCACAAGATGGGTCCAGGCAGGCGTAGTTCACCTCGCTTGGTGATAATCAAAGCTCCCTCAGTCGATGACGCGGCGATTGCCCCATCAGTGACCGTGGGATTTGGATTGGCAGGATGTAATACGGTGATGCCATCGGTGTGTCCGACCCACAAGTCGCCATCCACGGCCGCCAACACGCAGGCGTACACATTGGGCGGCAATTCCCAATCGGCTTCGGCCGTAGCGGATTTGAAATGAATTTTTTGTCCTTCATCCAGAGTCGCTGGATTGCCATCGCCCTTGTCTATCTGCGCCTCAGCCCATGGCAACGTCACCTTGGTGTCGGGGATCATTGAAAGTGAAACGGTTTTGTCGGACAACGTGGGCTTGCCACGAATTGGGTAGAGCCAAAATCCCTCGGAACTTCCAGCAAGAACGCGCCGACCATCAAAGAGCGATTGCTCCAAGCGTCCAGGCTCACGAACGGCGTCGGTGAATGTGTCGCCATCGCCTTCCTTGTCAGCGTTTAAATGCAGGACGCCGCGTCCAAAAGAACCAATGATGGCGTACAAATTATCCGTCAACGGCGCCAAGTCGCGCGCGCCTTTGACGAGGGTGTACATGGGTGAATTGAGTTTTCCAGATTGCATATTCCATGAAACAATTTCAGTGTCGAAGATGGCCCACAAACGTCCGTTGGCGACAACCAATTTCCGAAACACGCCGCGAACAGGCTCACCCGAGACTTCACGAAGTTCGGAATTCATAAGGCCAATGGTGGCGCCTTCTTTTCCATTTAATGCAAAGGCGAAACCGCCAGGCAAACCGGCGCTTGCCGGAAGCGGCTCCAACGCGCTGGCGGCGGTGAGAAATTTATTGTCCTGCAAAAGTTGCACGCGGCGCGCGACGGGCACGGCGGGTCCAAACTTTGTGTCAACCACATTGCCTGTTGGGTTTTCGCCTGGCAGAAATTTTTCGCCATCACTTGCGCGCACAACTCCACCATCACCTGTGATGTACAAAATATTGTTGGCCACATGAATTCCTCGCGGACGAATTCCAAGCTGCTTGGCGGTCACCAAATCAATCAGCACCGGAAGTCGCGGCGATGAAATGTCCCAGCGCGCCACGGCGTCGCCATCCATCACCGCGATCAAGTCGCCATGCCATAACGCCAGAGCGGTGATAGCGCCGCCCTCTCCCGATGGATTGATGCTCTCCGTGCGCAAAGGTTTTTTTCCGCGGCCCTCAAGCACAAGCAATTGCGAACCAAACCCGACATACCACACGCCATCATTCACCAACATGCAATCCTGCGTTCCGCCAACATGATGGACCAACTTCAGCGTCTTGTTTCGCTTGTCGGTTCGATCTTCCTTGATATAGGTTTCGTCAAGGCAGCCACACAAAGGCAGCGCGCTCAACGCCACAATCACAAGCTTCTTTGCAAGCGAATTTCGCATGGCTTAAAGGTATCCTCTCCCCGCCATCCATGGAACACGCGCGAAATTGTTGAGCCCCGCTACGCTGTGAGCGTGGAAACCAAATCAAGACTTGAACAGTTGCAAAAGTTGCACGCCGCGGACCCCGCGGACGACTTTTGTATTTACAGCATCGCGCAGGAATACGCCAGCGCCAATGA
>CAIUGT010000142.1 GCA_903898755.1 uncultured bacterium
AACTTATTCCGCTTGCCATTCCCGCCACAGCGGAGCGCGTGTTGCGCGGACTTTCTCCGGAAATGTTCGCCCAGTGGGAATCACCGTCAACCCCATGAGTCGCGTGATCGCCGACTATCTGGAGCAAGCCAGCAAACTCGCCGAACGCGGCGTGGTGTTTGCAACGGTCACTTTGGTTCAACCAGAGGGACACGTGCCGCAGGACATTGGCGCCAAAGCGATCGTGACGGAGAGTGGTCTTGCGTGGGGAACTGTTGGTGGTGGGCGGCTTGAAGCGCGCGCCATTGAGCATGCGCTTGCCATGATTGCGCGCGTGAAGTTGGGCGCGGACACCAACAAGGTGGTGGATCCCGAAATGATTCGTTATGAATTACAGCGCGACCTCAACATGGTGTGCGGCGGCGCGGCGACTTTGTTCTATGAAATTTCCGCGGCGCGCAATTGGAACATCGCCGTCTTTGGAGCGGGGCATGTGGCGCAAGCCACTATCGCGCTGCTTTGCACTTTCGCTTGCAATGTGATTTGCGTTGATCACCGCGAGGAGTGGTTGGCCAAAATCACTGCACGACCCAACCTGCGAAAAATTCTGACCGCTGACATGGCGCAAGAAGTTTGTGCATTGCCCATCGGGACGTTTTGTGTGTGCATGTCGCAAGGGCACGCCACCGACTTGCCCATTGTGCGCCAAATCCTGCAGCGCAATCAGGCCGCGTTTATTGGAGTCATTGGCAGCGAGCCCAAAGCTCGAACATTACGCGGCACGTTGTTGAAGGAAGGGTTCGCTGAAGACGCCGTGAATACAATTCATTGCCCTGTGGGATTGCCAATCGGAAGCAACGCGCCCGCGGAAATTGCGGTCAGTATTGCCGCCCAACTTTTGCAGACGCGTGACGCGCTGGCGCAAGTGTCGCCATAAAATTCATAATTGGAATCGGTTACAGTTCTTCAATATGAAA
This sequence comes from uncultured bacterium, assembly GCA_903898755.1. Lineage (GTDB taxonomy): Bacteria > Planctomycetota > Phycisphaerae > Phycisphaerales > SM1A02 > SYAC01. The sequence continues at coordinate 957 of CAIUGT010000142.1, forward strand.
AATGAATCCACTTCGGTCGCGTCCCCAAAGAAATTGAGCTTTCTGAAAAAAATACTTTTAGTCTGCGCCGCGTCCGTTGTGCTGATTTGCGTCACGGCGGTTCTCTTTCTAGACGCCGCGGCGGCGCGTGTTGTTGCCATAGCGGGTACCCGCGTGCTTGGCGTGCAAACAACTCTTTCATCAGTGCACATCGCTATTTTGGGCGGAACAAGTTCATTGCATGAACTTGCAGTGGCGCAGCCAGAGGGTTTTGGAACGGATTCAATGTTCAAGTTGCGCTACGCCGGAGTGACGGCGAATCTTCCAGAGTTGCTTTCAAGCGATGTTGTGGTTGAAGAAATAAATATCGATGGAGTATTGGTGACTTTGGTTGAGAAGGGCGGCAAGGTGAACTTGCAAGTTGTTGCGGACTCGCTCAATCAATCCTCAGACGCATCGGCCACGCCAGCGGCAACTCCCGCTCCCACCAAAGAATCCTCTGGAACAGTGACAATTAAGCAACTCAAAGTCACCGGTATCAAGGTGCTTGTTGAAGGTGATTCACATGTCAAGGCAGGAAAAATTTTGGAGGTGAGTATTCCTGACATTCTTGTGGCGGATCTTGGAAGCAAGACACCGGCAAGCCAGGTGGCAGCGCATGTGACCGCGCAACTTATGAATAGAATTTTACTTGCCATTGTGAAGGCGCAGATTGCTGGCTTGCCTAGCGCCATGGCGAGCGGTCTGGAGAGCGCGGCTGGTAAAGTTGGAAGTATTTTGAATGGCACTGCGGAATTTCCAGTGATTCAGGGAACGGGCGCCGCCATCAAGGGTGGTGTTCAAGATCTTGGCAAAGGCATTAAAGATTTATTTGGCGGCTCAAGCAACAGCGCCGGTGGTGCTGGCACTGCAACTCAGCCACCCAAGTAACCGTCACTTCAACTTGCTGGCCAACGGATCGTTTGGCATTTTGTAAATGTGGTCGGCGTTCACAATAAACGCGCCGCCATCGGTTGGTTGCAACGTGCCTTCAACGGCGATCCACATGAGTGGTTTGAGCGATCCATCCGCCGCAAGTGAAATGGGAAGCGGTTTTCCAGATTTATCAGCGATGGTGACGGACGCCATGGCTTTGGCCAGCGAAGTTGAGTCTTCGCAGCAATAATCCGCGGGAGTTGGGCAATGCTCTGCGTCGCCCATATCCAAGCAGGTCTTCACGGACGCATCCACAATGGTGAACACGGCGCGGTTGCTGACAAATGGATTTTCCGATCCGCCAATTCGGCCAATCATGGCGACATGGTCCCCAGGCTTGGCGCTTTGGCGAATTTTCAAAACGCCCATCGCGCCGGTAGGTTCTTGCGTGACAAATAAATCTTTCGGCAGCGCGGAGTTCGTGGCGCTCTTGGTTGGTGTTGGCGCGCTTTGATCGCATGCCATGGGCGCGACAACAACAAGGGCTGTGGTGATGGACAAAATAAATTGTGAGTGCAATGTTTTCATGATTCAATCTCCTAAAAAGGTTTATACAAGATCAGATTTCAACGCAGATGGAATGTCGGCGCGAAGGCAACGAAGAGTCGGGGGCACACTTCCAATCAATCCCAGCAGCAAGCCAGCGGCAAGGCCACTGGCAACACATGCGGCGTCCACGCGCAGTGAAAAAATTCCCATGGAGAAGCGAACGCCAAGTCCATCCAGTAAAAGAACGGCAATCAAGAGCGCTGGAATGGCGCCAGTGGCCACGGTGATCATGGATTCTTGGATCAAGTTCGCAACCACGGCGGCGCGTGAATATCCAAGCACTTGCAACATGGCAATTTCGCGTGAGCGTGAGGCGAACGCGGCATCAAGCGCATTGAGCCCACCAAGCATGGCGCCCAGAGCCACAATGAGCGCGCTGACGGCGATGAGAATTTGCACGGGTCGAAAAAACTTTGCAAGACCAGCGTAATAGGCGGGTTCGTCAATGGCCGTCAGTTCAAGATCCGGTCGTTGCGCCGCGAACATTTCAACATCGCCAATGTCGGCGCTGTCCAAAGAAATGACCGCCACGGAAATTGTTTGACGCTTGGTCAGCACCAACAGGTCGCTGATAGGCAGCCACGCTTCGCCGTCAATGGCAACGCCGGGCGCGTCAATGATTCCAGTCACGGTGAACGGAATGTCATCGATCAGAATTTCTGGAGCGGGGGAGTTGACGCTATTTGAATTCGAACTGTTCTCAGAAAAATTGGTTGCATGTGAAGGATTCGCGGTCACATGATCATTGCGCACATATGTGTTGGCAATGCCAAGGCGATCCGCAAGCGATCTTCCAACCAGTGCTTCCGCGCGGCCAATTTCTGGAAGGCGCCCAATGGAAAGCCGCGCTTGCGGATGAACCATGAACGCGCTGGGTTCAACGCCGCGCACCATGACTAAGTCGCGAGCGTTGCCAGTGGGAGCGGGTTGATCCGCGCGGCGCAAGGGAAGTGGAACATGAAGCTCGGGTGAAATAAACGCGGCGCCGCCCAACGATTTCATTCCGCGAACACTGGCAGCAAGAATTCCCGGAGTGCTTGCGGAAATTTCACTGCGCTCCACGCTCTCCTCGCTGCCCGCGCCAAGCAACATGACATTGCCCACGGTTCCGCTGGCGCGAATGCCGCGATCAAGCGCGCGCACGCTGGCCACCGCGCTGACCACCAAGAAGACAACAATCGCGCCACCACCCGCGGTCAACGCCAAACGCAATGGACTGCGGCCAATGTTGCGCGCGGCGTAATGCAGTGGAAGAAATTTCATGAACGGAACCCCGCGACAATAGTTTGACGCGCGGCGATGATTGCGGGAACAATTCCCGCAAGCACGCTTAGCGCAATCGCAATGGCAACGCCAATGAAGGCAATGACAAGTGACGGCGCAATGGCAATGGACACGCCCTCCATTGTCATGGCGGTGCGCGCCAACGCAACGACGGCGTATGAAGCGCTGGCGCCAATCAAGCCGCCAACTCCGCCAAGCATGAGCGCCTCCAGCAATACAAGCGTTGCCAAGTGAACGCCGCGGAAGCCAAGTGTTTGCAGCACGCTGATTTCTTTTTCGCGGCTGCGCATGGACAACACGATTGCGTTGGCCACCAAGGCGAACACCGCAACAAGCGCCGCAATGCCAAGCGCTTGCGCGAAGCCCACCAACACAATGACATCGGTGGCGGCGCGGGCAACATGGGCCGTCTCAGCGCGCGTGGTTGTTGGCGATTGATCTTTGGCAAAGCGTTCATCAATGGCCTGCGCAACTGCGTCCATTTGCGCGGGGTCTTTCACGCGCACATCAAATTGAGTCACCACTCCGCCAGTTCCGCCACGCTTGGCTTGCTCTTGTAAAAAAGCAAGATGCACAAACGCGCTGCTTTGGTCCTGCGGTAAATCGCTTTCAATTATGCCGGCCACAAACGCGTCCACGCCCGCGGCGGTGAAGCGATCCCCAGCCTTCAAACGCCGCCGCTGCGCAAGTTCGCGGCCAATCAACGCGCTGTCGCCACGGCTCAGCCAACTTTGCATGTCTTGCGCGCTGGCGCTGCCACTGTGCGTGGCGGCAAATTCTTGCGGCGGCACTCCGCGAAATGTCACCACATCAAGCGAGGCGCGGCAATTGGATACAACAATCTTCACGGGCGTCACGCTGGCCACGCCAGGAATTTTTCCAATCGCATTTTCATACGACTGAGGTAGCTGGCTGGTGAATGGACAAAATCTATTTTGTCTGTAGACAATTAATGCGGTTTCACCCGCGGACTTTTGCGTGGCGCGTTCCACGGCGCTGCGCATGGTGTCAACGGTGCAGAATAAAAACACCGCCACCGCAACGCCCGCCAACACCAACGCGCTGCGGGTGGGTCGCCGCCTCATGCCGCGCCACGCGAGTGAAGCCATCCCCATAATGGATTGAGTGCGATTCACGCGCGCACCGCCACATCTTCCACAAGTTGTCCCTTGTCAAGGTGGACCAGCCTTTGCGCATGCGTCGCGGTGGACGAGTCGTGCGTCACCATGACAATAGTTTGTCCGCGCTCGCGGTGCAGCCTCGACAGTAATTGCATAATGCTTGCAGCCGCCACGCGGTCAAGATCACCCGTGGGTTCGTCTGCCAGCAATAATGCGGGGCGCGTGACAATGGCGCGCGCAATGGCCACGCGTTGCTCTTGTCCGCCCGAAAGTTGCCGCGGATAATGACCGTGTCGATCCGCAATTCCAACGGATTCAAGCGCCTCGCTCACGCGCGCGTGCCGTTCCGCTCGTGAAATATCATGCAAATACAGGGGTAATTCAACATTTTCATATGCGGTGAGCACGGGCACCAAGTGATACAACTGAAACACATATCCCACGCTTGTGGCGCGCCACTGCGCAAGTTGCGCGCGAGAAAGTTGCGTCAGGTCTTGGCCGTCCACATGCAACACACCAGCTGTTGGTCGATCAATGCCCGCGAATAAATTCAGCAGCGTGGTCTTGCCCGAGCCGGATGGACCCATCAGCGCCACGAAAGCTCCGCGTTGCAGTGTGAGGTTGATCGACTCCAGCACGCGAACTGTTTCGCCGCCGCGCGAATAATGTTTCTCAAGATTTTTGCAGACAATAATGTCGCGTTGGCCATGCGGGTCGGTTGAAGCGTTAGTGGTTTGCATGAGGATCTCCCTTTGCTGTGTTTTTGGGTGAATCAGAATTGTTGTTCGACATGGACGCGGTATTGCTTGTGGTTGTGTCGCTTACTTCTGTGGCCGCAGCCGCATCTTCCACGCGAACCATTTGTCCATCACGTGTGGTGGGTGAATCTGGCAGCACCACAAAATCTCCAGGCCGAAGTCCGCTTAGAACAGCGGTCCATTGGCTTGTGGGCAATGCGCACACAACGTCGCGTGACTCAATGCGTCCCACACCGTCGCGCACATCCACAACCACGCGCACAGTTCCAACGCGCGTTCCGTTTGCGTCCGCCACTGTCTGTCCCAGCACACTTTCTGGCGCAGCAATTTCGGTGCGGCTTGTGGCGCCTGTATTCATTGCAGGATTTGCCGAATTGCCCGAGACATTCGCCGTGGTTGATTTCTGCGCCGCGCTTGCAGCAAGGGTTGGCGTTGGCGCGCTGTCCAAGAAAATGCGAACGCGCGCCAACATGTCAGGCACCAAGCCTGGCGGCGGATTTTCCAGCAACACCTTTGCTTGCAGCGTGTTCTTTGCAATGTCCGCTTGCTGCACAAGCCGCAACACTCGACCGCGAACAGTTTGACCAGGCAAGGAATCAAATTGCACTTGCGCTTGTTGACCAACGCGCAGACGGCCAGCATCCGCCAGCGGTACGTCTGTGCGAACTTGCAGATTGTTGGGATCAAACAATTGCACGACCGCCGCGGTTGATGCGTCCATGCCAACTAAAGAACCGGGCGCGGCAAGACGTGCCATGACAACGCCCGCAACAGGTGCGCGAATGTCCGCGCGTCCCAAAGTGAGTTCGGCTTCCTCGCGCGCCGCATTCGCTTGATCCACCACAGCCTTGGCGCCAAGCACTTTGATGGAAAGCCGAGCAACTTCGCCCTCGCTCACTCCGCCACCAGCCACCAATTTTTGTTTGCGAGTGAGTTCGTCTTGCAACATGGCAAGCTCCGCTGATTTAATTTTCACCTCCGCCTCACGTCCTCGCAGCGCAATTTGTGATTGGTCGTTGATCAGCCGCGCCACCACTTGGTTCTTCTCAACATGGTCGCCCTCCAGCACCAACACTTCGCGCACAACTCCGCTTGTCAGAGCAGATGCCGCGATTGGAAATGGAGATGGCTCCACCCAGCCTGGCGCTTGCACCACCGCGCCACGCGGCGTTGACGTTGGCGCTGCGTTCATTTGGCTTTCACGATTTTGCGCGTTGTCCGCCACAGTCGCCGTGTTGGTGGCAGAAATCATTTCGGTATTGGTGGCCGTGCTTGCCGCACGAATGACCACTGGCACCGCGCGCACCATTGTGAGCGGCGCCCACGCTCGCCAACTTGACCACGCAAGAATGGAAAGCGCGCTGAACACAATCACCGCGGGCAACACCACTCGTGTTCCAATGCGAACGCTTGGTAGGGGAATAGTTGATGTCATGGCATTACCTCCGCTGGAAGAAAGCCCGCGGCTTTGGCCAGCGCAAGTCGCGCGCCGCGGCGTTGACGTTCCAAATCATTCAGTTCAAGTCTGGCGTGGTTGAAAGCGTGTTGCGCATCAATGGCGTCGCGGCGCGAGCCCTCACCGGCATCCGCGGAAAGTTGGGCGCGCTTGAATGTTTCCGCGCTTGGTGCAAGCGAATTTTCTGCGCTGATGTCGCGCTTCTCTTGCATGGAAACGGCTTTCACCATGGCGCTGCGTAATTCAATAATGGCCGCTTGCCGCACTCGCTCAGCTTCAATATTTGCGGTTTGCAATTCAGCCTCCGCCTTGTCAATGCGCGCCGCTCCGCTGTTGAAAATAGGCAGTTCCACATTGGCGCTAAATGCAACCGCTTGATCGCCTTCCATGTCGCGGTCAAATCCCGCGCCAAGATCAAGTTTGTTGGAGCGACTTTTTCGGGCAAGTTCAACTTTGCTCTTCGCCGCGTTCGCCTGCGCTTGCGCCGCTCGCACATCAAGTCGACTGTCCGCCAAAGCGGCTAGCAATTTCTGCTCATTGGCAATTGGCGCATGAATGGCGAACGCAGATGATGAATCAGGCGCGCCTGTTCGCCAATCTGTGGACGCCTCCGCGCGGCCAAGTAACGCCATCAGTGACAACTGCGCCGCCGAAAGCATTTCACGCGCCTGCGCTAAGCGATGGTGCGAATCGGTCAACTCCGCTTGCGACTTTGCAACGGCGTCGCCGGTTGATTCACCAACAGCGAAGCGCTCGCGCGCAATCGCCAGCAAATTTTCAGTGATTTGCAAGTCATTTTGGGCAAAATTACGCTCCTCGCTTCGCATGACTACTTCATGCCACGCAACGCGTGTTTC
>CAIUGT010000143.1 GCA_903898755.1 uncultured bacterium
CGCGTGTGGATCTATTGATTCAAGCACCAAATTACAAAGCCCCGACGCCAACACGCGCATGGACGCGGTGCTCAAGGCCGGCAATAGCGGAAACGAAAACAAAGTTCCAGAAATCGTGCCTGCCCTGCAAAGCGAGGACCCCCTGGTTCGTTGGGCGGCTCAGCAGTCCCTTGAAAAACTAACTGGAACCACTCTTGGTTATGGGTGGAGCGACAGTCCCAGTCATCGCGCTGCGGCGACGCAAAAATGGGTCGCGTGGTGTAAAAATAAAAATCTCTCAACTCCAGCCGCGTCTTAATCGGATATTGAAATAGCAAACTATGGACTACCTCACCAAAAGGTCTCCTAGCATCTCTTGATATCAAGCGCGGCATGAACAACACACAACAAAAACACGCATGAACGAACCACATCTTCACGCTCGTATTTTAAGTCGTCCAGAACTCATGGCCCCTATTCGAGCCATGCTGTGCGAATTGGCCTCACGCGCTGGCTTGGACGAAGCAGAGTGCGGACATATTGCGCTTTCCATTGACGAAGCTCTCACAAACATCATTCGCCACGGTTATAAAAATGATCCCGACAGCCACATTTGGATTTCGGTGTGGGAACTTGAAAACCCAACAGGTTTGCGAATTCAGATGGATGATCTCGCGCCACATGTTGAGTTGGAACAACTCAAAAGCCGCGACCTTGACGATATTCGTCCTGGCGGCTTGGGCGTACATCTGATTCATTCCCTTATGGACACCGTGCATTTTTCCAAGCGCCCCGAGGGCGGCATGCGCCTTGTCGTTGAAAAATTTCACGCTCTTGCCAACGCGAATACAGATGTCAAAGTGAACAACATTTCGTAAATTTCTTCATGCCCACCAAACCGGGCAACCAATCGTGTTTCTTGCCCCTGACGCACGAATATCCAATTTCTTTCCATCACCAATTTCTTGCGGTGGCGCAAACACATGCGAACGCGTTTGCGCCCGCGTGCCGTGCAGGTTTTTAAAAGTTCGACTACGATCACGAACATGTCAGGCGCAACCGAACTCGTAGTGGATGTCGAAACACTTCCCGATGGCTTTATCCTTCGTCCCAAGGGAGATGTCGACATGGCTCGCTCTCCAGCATTGCGAATAAAATTGACCGAGGCACTGAAAGGCAAGCCGACTCGTCTTGTAGTGGATCTTTCAGATGTCCCCTATATGGATTCAAGCGGATTAGCCACGCTGATTGAAGCCCTGCAAACCACGCGCAAAAATAAGATCAAGTTCATCGTGTGCAATCTCTCGCCACGAGTGAGAAGCATTTTGGAAATAGCACGTCTCACAACGGTCTTCACCGTGGTGGACAACCGTGAACAAGCTCTCAAGGCGTAATCCGTGTCGCGATTCCAGACCGCCTCATTGGCACTTCTTGATCGATGGATCACCACGCTACTGGGCGTGTTTGAAGCCGTAGGCGGACTCACGCTTCTTGCCGCGAACGTTCTTCGTTGGTTGCAACGCTCATTGCTTCTGCGACAAATTCGATTTGGATTTCCAGCTGCGGTCGCTCAAATGAATCGCGTGGGCGTGCGCAGTATTGGAATTGTTTCGCTTGTTTCCGGCAGCATTGGAATTATTCTTGCGCTGCAAACTTCGCCAAGCCTTGCCACATTTGGCCAGATCGACAAAGTGGCCAATCTCATTGCGGTCGCGGTCTTTCGCGAACTTGGCCCGCTGATCGCCGCCATTGTGTTGACGGGTTTCGCTGGCGCCAGCATTGCGGCTGAAATTGGAACCATGGTTGTGGGCGAGGAAATTGAGGCGCTTGAAGCCATGGCGCTCAACCCAATTCGATTTCTGGTTGTGCCGCGAGTGGTCGCCACAACACTTAGCCTTATTCTGCTTTCAGTTTTGTCAGATCTCATGAGCGTGATCATGGGTGGCGTCGCGGGCGTGTTCTTCTTGGATATTCCCTATGAGCTGTACAAGCAAAACACAATCGATCAATTGAAATTGTCCGACTTCACCACCGGGCTTCTCAAGGCGTCGGTCTTCGGACTCATTCTGGGTTTGATCGCATGTCAAAACGGAATCCGCGTGACGGGTGGTGCCGCCGGCGTGGGCAAAGCGACCACTTCGACCGTTGTGCAAACGGTGGTCTCCGTGGTGCTAGCCGATCTTTTGTTCACCGCTATTTTCTACGCGCTTGGCTGGAACTAATCCCTGCGCGTCCGCGCAACCACTACCGCGCTGGACATTATCCCTTGCGCTGCCTCTATGCCGCGCGTTCACTCAGTCCGCGAGCGGCACGGCACGTGAATACTTATGAACGTTCAAATGCAATTTCGTAGTCGAATTCCGCTGAGTTCCAACCGAGTCACCGCGGCCATCACTTCGGCAATTCCTAAATTTGTTTTCTGAGACAATTCATCGTAATCAATTGATCTCATGCTTCGAGCAGCCGCCAAAACTTGCTCCATGGCTGGCGTCAGTTTCAACACCCCGGCCGCCGGCTTCACTTCATGCAACACATCCGCGCCAGTATTTTTGCGCGCCGCAATTGCGCCAGCCACCAACATGGAGCTTGATCTCAACTGCTGCGACACATCAGCGACATTGGTGACAAGCGCCGCCCACCCTTCTCGAATGGCGCGGTGGCACCCCTCGCTTGACGGCGAATCAACACGCCCAGGCACCGCCATCACTTCGCGCCCATGACTTTCAGCGGCGAGTCGCCCTGTAATGAGCGCGCCTGAATTCAATCGCGCCTCAATCAGAAGGGTTCCCAAACTCAGCGCGCTGATGATGCGATTGCGCCTTGGAAAAAGCCCGCCCTCGCTTGGGTGATAGGTTGGAAACTCGCTGCACAGCACGCCGCCAGCCGCCACCACCGAATCAAACAACGGAGCGTGTTCTGGCGGATACGCCCTACCAACACCGCCCGCAAGCACCACCACTGTTCGACCATGATGACGCAACGCCGATCGATGCGCCGCCGCGTCAATTCCGCGGGCGCCACCAGAAACAATGGTAAATCCCTGCTCCGCAAGCCAACCCGCGAATCGATCAGCCTGCTCCATTCCGTAGGCGGTGCAAATACGGCTGCCGACAACCGCCACGGAAAAACGATCCGCTTCTTGGAATGCGCCACGCACCCACAACGCCAGTGGTTCCGGCGTGGCGGTCTTTAAAAGCTCTGGCCAATCGGAGTCGCCGGGCAAAATGCCGCACACAGATTCGCGGTCCATTTCCTCAAATTCACGCTGCACATTCACGGCGTCCATGTTGCGACGCACTTCATCCGCGCCGCGGCGCAGAACTTCCTCCAGTTCGGTTACCGAAGCCGCCAACGCATTGGTGGCGCTGCCAAAGGCCTCTAGCAAATTACGTCCTTCAATGGGACCAATCCCGCGGGTCATGGCGAGTTTCCAATGATCATGCGGAATATTTTGTGGTGTACGCGGCATGTCGCCACGCTACGACAGATTTGTCGCGTTTCAGAAATCACCGCCAAATTTCCGCAAAATGAATTTTTAATCAGCTGCGTGCGGCCAAAATTCTTCGCTTGCGCCATTCGCTGTCAATTCTGAATTTCCCGCGACAGAATTCCCGCTTTCAGCATGCGAGATCAATATATATGGCTCAACATTCGCCTCTTCACTCCAGGTCCATTTGCCATCCAACATTTCATCCGCTTGATCGCTCGTCTGTTTTCCGGCAACTTCCTCGGCAATTTCGCCAGTGTTCGTATCAACATGTTGCGTCACGGCGGCAATTTCAAATGACGTTTCAACAGGCAAATCAATATCAAGGTCATACTTTTGCGGTACATCATCCACTTCCAAGGCTGCGTCTTCTTGCGCCTCGCTTGCAAAATCCGTCTTGGACCGCGCTTCTTCAAGCCATTTCTTTTCAATCGATGTGGGAACAAAGCGTGTCGACGGCGTGAGTGGAATTCCAGTTGTCAAACCAATAAAAACAATCAACGCGCCGCCGCCCATCAACCACAATCTTCGTTGGCCAGAAGCCAAGCGAGTGAGCAATGTGTCAGGAACCAAACTTGGCTCGAACGCCTGGGGTGGAACCGTGGCCTCAATCCAATCACTCACCGTGTGCTCCATGCTGGTCGCCATTAAAACCGGCTCTTCGCCCTTGGGCATTAAATTCAACTGGCTTGCGGCAAGTCTTGTCAGCAACGAAGGGTCATGCGATTTCAACTCAACCAAAAATTGCGCGTACGCACCAATTCTTTTTTGATTGACTTTTTCCTGGTGCTCTAATTTCGCCAACTGCTCATTCAAGATCGCAAGATCATGTTGCGCCGGCAGCAAAGCGCTGACCACCATAACGGTGAGTCCGGCGAACGTGAAGAGCCAGCCTGGATCAAATCGAAAGAGCGGTCGTAAGGAAGACATCACTCAAACTATCGGCATTCCAGGCAGATTTTCCACTGTAAATTACGGCAAGAATTCCACTTCCGGCGGACTGTTGCCATATCAAAACTCCATGGGAAATCATCTCTTTCCAATGGCTCACCAATGGTGAAAGCCCAGTTCAATGCGCGGAAATTTGCCTGCAATGGGACAGATTTGCCCTCAGACTTGCGCCCAAGAGAAGCCATTGCCAATCAAAATTCAGCGTTATCAAGCCAAATCTGGAAAAATCTTGCGCACGGCGCCAACCAAATCCTTCACATGGGAAATGCTCTCGTCCATCAACTTGCGCTCATCGCCCACCAAGTCAACTTCGACAATTTTCTCCATGCCCTTGCTTCCAATCACGCAAGGCACACCCACAAAATAGCCGGCACCCTTCTGACCCTTGGCTACGCCATATGCATCTTCGCAATATGCGGCGCACGGCAGAATTCGCTTCTTGTCCTTAATGATGGCTTCCACCATTTGAATGGTGCCACTGGCTGGCGCGTAGTAGGCGCTGGTTCCCATGAGTTGAACAATTTCACCACCGCCAACCTTGGCGCGCTGCATGCACTTGTTCACAACCTCGTCGGACAGCAACATGGAAATTGGAATGCCGTGCACGCTGGTGAAGCGCGGCAGCGGAACCATGTCGTCGCCGTGGCCGCCAAGCAACAACGCCTGAATATCTTCCACGCTGCAACCCAATTCCATGGCTAAAAAGCAGCGGAATCGCGCAACATCCAAGCAACCTGCTTGACCAAGAATGCGATGCGTTGGAAAGCCCGTGGTCTTCCAAGCGGTGTACACCATGGCGTCCAGCGGATTGCTGACCACGATCACCACCGCGTCTGGCGCAAATTTTGCAACTTGCTCCGAAACGCTGCGCACAATCTTCACATTGGTCGTGATCAAATCGTCGCGGCTCATGCCAGGCTTGCGAGGCAAACCCGCGGTGATCACCACCACATCGCTGTTGGCAATGTCTTTGTAATCACTCGAGCCAATCACAGTGCTGTCAAATCGTTCAATGGGGGCGCATTGCATCAAGTCCAACGCCTTGCCCTTGGCCACACCTTCGCGCTCTGGAATATCGAGCAACACAATGTCACCCAACTCCTTGCCGGCGGCCCAATGCGCGCAAGTGGCTCCAACATTTCCAGCACCGATGATTGATATTCTTGCTCGTCGCATGTGATGATTCCTTTTGTTACCGCGATTGCGGGTTGCAAATCATACAAACTTCCTACGCCGCAAAATGACAACGACCGCCCCGATTGGGACGGCCGCGATCAATGCGCCAGAAAGGACTCGAACCTTCGACCTCGCCCTTATCAGGGGCGTGCTCTAGCCAGCTGAGCTACTGGCGCAAGGCGGAGAAGTATAACCAAACTGGCTGTTTCTGCTTTACTTGGATTGAACAATCGGCGCTGCACACTCTCTTGTGATTGGTGGGCAAAGAGCACAGCTGATCAATTTCGGTGGCAAATTTGAATTCGCCTGAAATATGTTCAGCTTGGCGCGCTGTATGAACAACCGACAAAGCACGTCAGTGTTTCGCAGGCGTCAAGGTGGCCTTGCCTGCGTTGCCAACCTTCAACACGCTTCCGGTGCTTTTCATTTGACGACTTGGATACCAACCCCACTCAGGTCGATCTTGCGCGCCAAAAAATTCAAACTCTTGGCTGCACATGATTTGTTGATTCAAATCGGTTCGCGCTTGATTGACGGCCGCCTGCTCCTTGGCGCGCGCCGCCACTGGCGCGTTGTTTAGTTTCTCATCCAACTTGCGTTCAACGTGCACGCGTTGCTTACGCAACTGCTCGGGAGTGATTGTGCCGTCATGCGCTTTCTGAACAAGTTGTTCAAGCGTCGCAGTTGACTGAACTAGAACTTCTGTTTGTGTGGTGGCCTCGGCGGCCAAAGCGGGCAGCGGCAAAGTCATTGCGGCGAATAGACAGGCAAGCAATGAATTGGATCGAAGAATTGTCGCTTGAATGTTTCGCATTGATCGCCTTTCTTTGGACAAATCACTCTACGCATCCGCCGACGCAATATGTGATCAATTTATAGAGCGCAAATATTCAAAATCAAGCAAATTCATTCCATTTTATAAGAAAATCACTTGCTACCAAGCCTGAAACGACCCGACAACCGACTCCAACATGTCACGCAAACTTGATACCCCGGCTTCCATATCACCATCACGCACAACGACCAATGTTCCCCCGCGTTCGCGCAATACCCTCAATGCTTCAGCCACGGTGGTTCCTTTATCCAATTCAATCGCCTTGCGAACTAATTCATGCGGCGCCTTCTCTGGCGTGACCAGAATATCCATGGCCGACACGACCCCGATACAACGATTGCTCTGATCGACAAGCGGATAGGTCGAATGATTTGAATTTCTTAAAAACGCCTTTAGTTCTTGCGGCAAAAATTGCTCCCGCAAAATATCTGCTTCCTTCCATGGCGTCATCACGTCCTTCAAAGTCAACTCGCTCAGTTGCATGACGCGGTCCGCCATAGCAACTTGACGCTCACCAATGGTGGTCGAACTTTCCCGGAACAATTCCTGAAATCGCTGGCGCGCGTCAAGCGTCACGCTGCCGCCAAGACCCGCGCGCCGCACAATCAACGAACCTAGCCATGTGATCAATGGCACCAATCCAATCGCCGTAAATAGAATTCGAAAGAGCGTCAGAAATCCAACGCAGCGGTAGCTCCATTGATCGGTATGCACGCGGAACAATTCTTTTGGCAATGTCTCGCCAAATATAAAAATCAAAGGCAAAAGAAGGCATGCATTCAGGGCAATGCCCACCAACGGCGAGAAACCCGCGCCTTCAAAAATGTGCGCAATTGCGATTGAACCAAGGTCATGCGCGCACGCGTTGCCGATTAAAAGCGTGGCGAGAATTCGATTTGGAAAGCGGATTTCCGCCAACAAACGCACGGCTGCTTTGCGCGCGCGCCCCACTTCTATCGCCAGACGAATGCGATTGAGCGTGTAGATGCCTGTTTCAATTCCAGCAAACATGGCGGACAAAATCAAGGCCGCCAACAACAAGCCCGCGTAGAACATCAATTGCAAAGCACTCATTGTTTCAAGTCCTGGCTCAATGAATCCAAGCGACGCGCCTTCACCCAAAGCACTCGGTTGCGCTCCATGCATTCAACAATCATTTCCAACCCGTGGATTTCAAGCGAGTCATTGGCTTGCGGCACACGATTCAAATGCTCCATGAAAAATCCGCCAAGCGTGGCGGATTCAGATTCAGGCAACACCACATGTAAACGTTCAGCCGCCAAAACCAAATCCGTATCACCCGGCATTCGCCACCAACCATTCGCGTCAAGCGTGATTCCAGGTTCATTTGCCCATTCGCTGGAAACTTCGCCAGAAATTTCACCAACCGCGTCACGCAAACTCACCACGCCAGCGGTGCCGCCAAATTCATCCACAACGACCGCGCTTCTTTCTCCTTCGCGCTCAAACCACTCAAGAAGTTGACCAACCGTTGCCAACTCGGGAACAAATCCAATTTTTCGAATGTGCGAATGCACGGGAGTATTGGCTCCACGGGCATCCAATAAAAAATTTCGCACATCCAAATAGCCGGCAATGTGATCAAGATCTGGATCAACAACAATCAAGCGCGTGCGCCGCGATGATTTCACCATGGCCAAGACTTGGTCATATGTTGCGTCGCTGCGGATTGAAGCCACAAAAACGCGCGCCGTCATGAGATCGCGAACCTGTCTCTCTTGCAATCGAATCACGCGCTTCAACGCGCCGGCTTCCTCGCTTCGCAATACCCCTGACTTGGAATTCTGTCCGACCAACTCTTGGACATCGGTCATTGAGACACCGCTACTGTGAGCGACTCCAACCAAGCGCGACAGTGGAGACACAATTCCAATATCCAACAAACTTCGAATAGGACCCACAACACGATGGACAAAAAGCAAGGGTGCCGACAAAACACCAGCGAGTTGAACCCTCGCAACATTGCCAACCAATTTTGGCAATGTTTCACCTGCGATCACCAGCACCACCAAGGAAAAAAGCGCGAAAGCGAATTCGACCAGAGGAGATGAATTGGACATTAAAATGATGCCGCTGGAAATGACAAAAAATAAGGTGTTTGCAGTCATATTGATGAATAACACCGTCACCAATAATCCGCGCGGCTCCCTCAATAATTCATCCACTCGACGCGCAGTCGCCGGCCGTTCACGTCGCAACTTTTCCCTGTCTCCCTGGCGCAATCCAAACAGAACTGTCTCTGAACATGATGCAAACGCGCTTGTGGCCACCATTGGAAGTAGCGCCAAAAATAAAATGATTTCAATCGGACCGATGGTCATCGCGCACACTCTTCATGCGCACGGCGCATGGCTCGAAGCCTGTTCAACGCGTCAAATGCGGCACTCCAGGTTTCAACTTCCGGGCGTGTTATCAACGCTCGCATGGTGGCGTCAGTTTCCAATTCAATTGCGTGCAACTCCAAGGCAACTTGCTCCGCAATCGCGGTGCGGGCTTGCGCGTCGTCGCCAGCGCTATCAACGGCCTCACGCAACTCCATCATGCGCATTAAAAAAGATGGATTTTGCTTTGGCTCCAAAGGCCTTGGGTCAGGCGCAAGCGCCTGTAAAATAGCGTTGCCCCGTGAAAGCGAATCTAAAAGTTCACTTGCCGCCGCATTAATCAGTGAAGACTTGTGAAGCGCGTTGGCGCGACCAACCGCCTCCGTTTGCCGATCAGGATGCGACACGATCGAACATTTTCTTTGCGCCGCGCGGATTTCATCGGCTGTTAAACGCCACGAACATGTCAATCCAAGAAGTTGAAATGGATCGGCCACTTAGTCTCCCCCAGCCACTCGTTCAACCTCTTCAAAACTAGTCACGCCTTGAGCCACCAATTGGAACCCAAACTTTTGCAGCGTGATGTAATGACCTTGCTCTAGAACATTTCGTAGATCCGAAATAGTTGGCCGCTTCAAAACAACATCGCGAACGCCATCTGAAAATTCCAACAACTCCAACAACGCCCTGCGCCCACGATAGCCCGTACCCAAACATGAGCCACAACCCAAAGGAGCATAAATACTTGGCATGCCGTCAGCGGCGCGCCCCATCTTTAATAATTGTTGCGAAGTCAGCCTCACCGCCTTGCGACAATTCAAGCACAAAGACCTGCATAATCGCTGAGCCACGATTAAATTGATCGCGTTCGCAACCAAATACGACTCCACTCCCAAATCAAGCAGGCGAAATATGGCTCCCATGGAATCTCGCGAATGCACCGTTGAATACACCAAGTGTCCAGTCATGGCCGCCTGCATGGCCACTTGGGCGGTTTCGATGTCTCGGATTTCCCCAACAAAAATAACATCTGGATCTTGCCGCAGCACGCTTCTCAAAATATTGGCGAAAGTGTTCCCCTGTTTGTGATCAATTGGTATTTGCGTGCAACCCTCCAAGTAATACTCAACGGGGTCCTCAATGGTGATTGCGTTGCGAGTTTCCACATCGATCTCACGCAAACACGAATACAACGTGGTGGTTTTGCCACTACCCGTTGGCCCGCAGGCCAACACCATGCCCGAATCGCGGTTGGCCATGGTGCGCAATTTTTCGTACATCCAAGGCAACACACCAAGCTCATGCAATCGCGTTGGACTATTGGAAGTATCCAAAACGCGCAGCACTAATTTCTGACCATGCACCGCGGGAGTCAAACTCACACGAAAATCAACACGCCGCCCCTTGGTCATTGTGCTGAAATGTCCATCCTGCACCTGTGACTTCTGGCTTGTGTCAATCTGGCACAAAATTTTCACCATTCCCAAAAGTCTCCGCAGCAAATCAAGCGGTATTTCCGCCGCTAGAACCATCATTCCATCCACACGCAACCGTATGGTTGCGCGGTCCATGCGAGGCTCCACATGAACATCACTCGCGCGACTACGAAGCGCGGTGAGCAACACCAAACGAAACACGCGGATACTTTCGCTGGCGTCATCATCGTCATCGCCACCCATTGCGGCAGCCTGATGCACGATCTGTCCGCGCATGTCAACTAAAGAAATGTCGGACGCTTCAAATGGCTTCTCGGGAGATTCATTGCAGATCTTGCGCAAGCGCGATTCAGGATCATTGCCAAGCGAACCCGCACCCACCACGGAATTCAAATCAATATCAATCGTGTTTGCCACCGGCGCAGCCTTGTGTGAAACAGTTTGATCCTTTGCCGCAATATCCATCCCAGGCAAAGCCACTTTTTGCTTCGGTCGATCTCTTGAAATATTTTCAACCCGGGCAAGCGGAATTGATGGCAAATTTTCATTGAAGGAAAGGTCCGCAGCAGCTTTCGCATTCTGATCAGGCAAATGACCTGTTTTTATGGCCGTGTCCTGCTCTGGGTCAATCACTTTCGGACCTGCCTTCAGCACAGCGTCCTCAGGCGAAATAAAACATATTTCCAATTTTCCAATCTTTATGACATCCAGATTGCGCAAGCGCCTCAACGAAATCTTTCCACCATTCACACGCGTTCCATTACGGCTTTCCAAATCTCGAACTTGCCACGCATTATCCACAAACTCTATGACACAATGCTTTCGAGATAGAGACGAATCATCCACGGTCACAACATTTCCAGGGAGTCGACCAAATGAAACGACCGAACCATCAAGTTCGATTCGATGGGGCTTAGGACCGCCTTTAACCTCTAGAAATGGCACATTCGAATAATAGTCAAATGCTGCAAACTTATATGTACAACAGTCAAGGTGCTAGACAATGAGATACCGCTACAAAAATAAAAAACGTCCGCCCCGCAATGGGACGGACGTCTTAAATCAAAATGAATCAGCGTGATTTAGTCGCGTGAGCCACGGCCATAGCCGCCGCCACCGCCACCGCCGCCGCCACGACCGCCGCGGAAACCGCCGCCGCCGCCGCCACCGCCGTAGCCACCACCACCGCCGCCGCCGCCACGCTCAGTGCGCGGTGGACGTGGCTGAGCTTCATTTACAACAATCGCGCGACCATCGACTTGTGAGCCGTTGATTGCTGCGATAGCTGCTTCGCCCGCTGTTTTATCTGTCATTGTCACAAAGCCGAAGCCACGTGAACGACCGGTTTCCCGATCAGTCCCGATATACACTTCTTGCACTTCACCGTGAGCCTCAAAAGCTGCTCGCAAAATTTCATCCGTCGTACGAAAATTTAAGTTGCCGACATAGATCCGAAACATGTTCAACCGTCCTACTAGTAAACGACCGTCGCGGCCGTATAGCGTGATTCAAGAACGGAACTGAACACCAGCTTCGAACCTGAGCCAAAGTTAGAACGCAAAGCATAGCAGAATTACAAGCCCCAAATTGACGCTTCTTTGCTAATTATGTGAAATATACAAAATTAAACCGAAATTGACTTGCTTTAGCCGTCTTTTTCAGGTTTAGGATTCACAGAAGGTCGTGATTCCGGTGTTGAAGGACCAGATCCAGTGGTTGGGCGAGGAGGTCGGACATTTCCACTTGGAAAGCTCCTTGGTCCACCTAAAGTGCCCCCAGTACCTGGTCCCGATGGCGAACCTCCTGGAGTTGGACGAAAGCCACTACCACCAGCCGCACCACTTGCTCGACGCGGATTGCGACTCGAAGTTGGTCGGCTTCCACCAGCACCACCAAGTCGCGGAGTTGCGCCACTTCTAACACCTGGCCCCCCCATTGGCTTTGCACCATCTGGTCTAAATTTTGGTCCGAATGGTCCTTGACGAACTTCGGGCTTCTTCATTTCGGGCTTTAATTTCTTGCCTTTCTTCAAAGCTTCATTAATTAAAATGGGACGCCCAAGAACTTTTTTCTCCGCAAGCGTTTCAATTGCCAGTTGCCCCTTCAATTTGTCTTTAAATAAAACAATAGCAAAGCCCCGGCTCTTGCCATCTGCGTCAACAGCAATGGTGATCTCATCAAGTTCACCAAATGGCTCGAACAGCGGCTTTAAATGCTCAACAGTGACTTTGTAATCAAGGTTTCCAACATAAATTTTAAACATCGCCATAGCAAATAGCCCTAAATTGTTGAATAGATCAAAGCCAAACAACACCAGAGCCGGAATAATGAAATGCTACCACTGCCAATCAAAATGTGGGAATTTATTGTGCATTAAAATGATTTGCTTAAATACATTTATCTAAAAATAAAGTGAGCCCTGACGATTTGACTCGTCAGGGCTCGTAAAGTCGGCGATCACCTACTTTCCCGCAGTGCAGTATCATTGGCCGCAGGATCTTCACTTCTGAGTTCGGGATGGGATCAGGTGTTTCCTCCTACGTAAGGTCACCGACAAATTCATTCGAGGGCTTTCACCCGCGAATGAAGGACAATGGTTTGATTGATAGTTTGTTGAAGCACCGACTGGGCCAAGCCCAGCGAGATGTCTTTGATGCATAGGATCCGGTTGCCACTAGTTTCAATTTGCATTGGACTAGGAACAACGACGGGATCCGGTCGACATGGCCAAACGATCGACCGTTCGTACCGCTTCGCTGAACGGATTTCTCCGATTACACGTGCGGCCGATCAACCTTGTGGTCTACAAGGGGTCTTTCGTCTTGCGACATGGAATGTTTATCTTGAGGGGGGCTTCTCGCTTAGATGCTTTCAGCGATTATCCCTGCCGCACTTAGCTACCCAGCTATGGACCGAGTGGTCCAACTGGCACACCAGGGGTACGTCCTTCCCAATCCTCTCGTACTAGGGAAGTCTCCTCTCAACATTCCTACGCCTACAGCAGATAGGGACCGACCTGGCTCACGCCGGTCTGAACCCAGCTCGCGTTCCGCTTTAATGGGCGAACAGCCCAACCCTTGGGACCGCCTTCAGCCCCAGGATGCGAAGAGCCGACATCGAGGTGCCAAACCGCTCCGCCGCTATGGACGCTCGGGAGCGATCAGCCTGTTATCCCCGGGGTACCTTTTATCCGTTGAGCGACGACCCTTCCACACGGAATCGCCGGATCACTAAGGCCCACTTTCGTGAGTGCTTGCGCTGTTTCGCTCGCACTAAAGCTGGCTTGTGCCTTTGCACTCTAGGCGCGGTTGCCAACCGCGCTGAGCCAACCTTTGCACTCCTCCGTTACACTTTTGGAGGAGACCGCCCCAGTCAAACTGCCCGGCATGCAGTGTTCCCCGCCCGGATTCACGGGAGTCGGGGTTAGGCCACGAATTCATTCAGAGTGGTATTTCACTAATGCCTCAGCCAAACCCGAAAGTTTAGCTTCGAAGGCTCCCACCTATTCTACGCAGAACAAATCCATGACCACTGCAAGCGTACAGTAAAGGTCCACGGGGTCTTTCCGTCTTGCTGCAGGTAGGCGGCATCTTCACCGCCACTACTATTTCACCGAGTCGGTCGTGGAGACAGTGCTCCAGTGATTACGCTATTCATGCGCGTCGGAACTTACCCGACAAGGAACTTCGCTACCTTAGGACCGTCATAGTTACGGCCGCCGTTTACCGGCGCTTCAGTCGCTAGCTTCGCATTACTGCTAACCAGCTCCTTTGACGTTCCGGCACCGGGCAAGCGTCACACTGTATACGTCCTCTTGCGAGTTCGCACAGTGCTGTGTTTTTGATAAACAGTTCCCAGAGCCTTTTCTCTGCGCCCTCTCTTGCGAGGAGGGCCCCCTTATCGCGAACTTACGGGGTCAATTTGCCTAGTTCCTTCACGACCGTTTTCTCGAGCGCCTGAGGCTATTCGCCACATCCACCTGTGTCAGTTTTGGTACGACTCATATGTTTGTATCTGTGCGTTTTTTCTTGGAACCTATCCACCCCACTTCAGCCACAAGGGCCTGCACACTTCACAGTGCCGTGTGAGCTTCAAGATCCGTCACGTCAGATTCGAACCTTACATACAAGGGCAGGAATATTGACCTGCTGTCCATCGACTACGCTTTTCAGCCTCGCCTTAGGTGTCGCCTAACCCCGGGCGGAATTACCTACCCCGGGAAACCTTGGATTTTCGGCGAGGGAGATTCTCACTCCCTTTATCGTTACTCAATCTGGCATATTCACTTGCTATTGCTCCACCGTCCCTCGCGGAACAGCTTCACAGCTAAATAGCGACGCTCCCCTACCCAATACGGCATAAATGCCGCATTGCCATGGATTCGGTACAAATCTTGATTCCCGATAATTATCGGCGCCAGATTCCTCGACTAGTAAGCTGTTACGCACTTTTTAAATGGTGGCTGCTTCTAAGCCAACATCCTAGCTGTCACAGCAATCTGACTACCTTAAGAACTTAGATTTGATTAGGGACCTTATCCGATGGTCTGGGTTGTTTCCCTTTTGACCGCGAACATTATCGCTCGCGGACTTACTCCCGAGGCAAAAGCACATGGTATTCGGAGTTTGATTGGACCGGGTAGCCGGGTAGGCCCCCAAAGTCCATTCAGTAGCTCTACCCCCATGTGGTGGCCCTCGAGGCTAGTCCCAAAACTATTTCGGGGAGAACGAGATATCTCCGGTTATGATTGCACTGTAAGCCCTCCCCACAGGTCATGCCAGAACTTTTCAACGTTCACGGCTTCGGTCCTCCAGCGGGTTTTACCCCACCTTCAACCTGCCCATGGGTAGATCAACCGGTTTCGCGCCTATCTCCTACGACTAATCGCCCTTGTCAGACTCGGTT
Source organism: uncultured bacterium (assembly GCA_903898755.1). Classification (GTDB taxonomy): domain Bacteria; phylum Planctomycetota; class Phycisphaerae; order Phycisphaerales; family SM1A02; genus SYAC01. Next base: position 15,112 of record CAIUGT010000143.1, read on the forward strand.
TCCCTTCGGCTCCGCTGCGTAACAGCTTAGCCTTGCCGTAAAAAATAACTCGCCAGATCATTATGCAAAAGGCACGCCACAACCCCAAAGGGCCGTGACCGCTGTGTAAGCACATGGTTTCAGGTACTTTTAACTCCCCTTATCGGGGTACTTTTCATCGTTCAGTCGCCTTACTGGTTCACTATCGGTCGTTAAGGAGTACTCAGGCTTGGAGGGTGGTCCCCCCATGTTCAAGCCAGGTTTCTCGAGCCTGACTCTACTTGAAGCCATTTCCCAGGTACGTGCCTACAGGGCTGTCACCTTCTGTGGCTGATCTTTCCAGATCACTCAACACGGTACTGGTTCGTCCACTTTCGCTCGGCGCTACTTGCGGAGTCGCGGTTGCTTTCCTTTCCTCCAGCTACTGAGATGTTTCAGTTCGCTGGGTTTGCTTTACTGTCCCTATACATTCAGGACAGAATGACCTTACGGTCGGGTTGCCCCATTCGGAGATCCTAGGATCAAAGCTCGGTTACCAGCTCCTCTAGGCTTATCGCAGGTTCCAACGTCCTTCATCGCCTCTTAACGCCAAGACATCCACCATGTGCCCTTTCACGCTTGGCCATGTCGACCGGAGACCGTCGGATGAATTACTTCACTCGACTGTTTTCAGATCAACAACCATGCCGGCCCCTTTTGCTTATTGGACCGGCAACCCGTATTTTTTAATTAACTCGTTCAGTGAAGAATTTGTTTTTTAATTAACACGAGCAGCATCTCAGACATTCTCGAATTCTCGGTGCTTGCAACATTCAGTGCGTCTTTATCTTTGAACAACACAAGAAAAGACACACGATTGTATCTATCTGTATTCGTGATGACCTCAGTGGCCCTCGAGACCAGTGGCACAAGCCACGTCACACGAACACTCAAACCATTGTCTCATTTACTTATAAAACAGCCGACTTTCGTCGCCTTCCATTAGGGTTACCCTTTGGGGAAGGTCGATGATTGTAGTGATGTTTCGTAGTCTGTCAAGCCTATGAAACATGGGAAAATTGTGGATAAAGTGAAATTGCACGCCCCCATTTGAATTGATTTAACTCATTCCGAGGAATGAAAGCCTTATCCAGCTTTTTTTGAGGCAGGTTTTGCAGATTTAGCCTCATCAACCAAATTTTTAAGCTTGGCTTGATCAGGGTCTTGCTTCTGAAGCGTTGGATATCGAACCTCCAACTTCTCAGTTCCGTCTCGTCGGCTAATGACAACTCCAGGAAGAGTTGCTCTGTTCTTTTCTGGTGATGCGTTTGGGTCATCCACAACGTCAACTACGAACCACCCTGAATCAATTTCAGTTGAAGACGATTGGTTTTTGTCATCACCTAATTTTTCTTTGAATGTCAACGGGAAAATAAGTGGCTGTCCCGGTTCGAAAGATGGATTGGGATCAGTCTTTTGCCACAAGCCATTTTTTAAAACATAAACATTGAAGAACATTGCTGATTTGGAACCCGCCACAGTTGTTTCAATCGTTCCATTTTCAGCAAAAAACATGGCTTTGCGCGGAACACGAACGGGCGAACTCCATTCGCTTACGGCTGTTGAAATCATCGGATTTTTTGCGAGAGGCTTTTGTTTTTCAACCAATTGCCGCTCTTTGCCAAAAAACGGATTGTAAATATCAATGTGGCAGCGATAGCGCAGTGTTTTCCCAAGCGGCGCTTGAAGATCGTGAGTCCAAACGTCTATGAAGTCCGCATCAACCTCTCCCGACTTGGTTGCGGATTTTTCCGCTTTGGAATCAACCGGAGTTTCACTTTGAATGCCTAAATCAATTTTTAAATCCTTAATGATTTTACGCAGGCTTATCACATCTTTTGTGATTTTTTTCCATTGGGGAATTTTCAGGTCCACAGGTGGATCAGAAGAGGCTTTTGAATTGTTCTTATTCTCTTTTCGTTTGCGATCCGCCTCTTTCTTCGCGTCAGCTTTCTTTGCATCTTCTTTTTGTTGTGTCCATTCGCCACCCATTATTTGCAACTCTTTTTCAAGCGGCGCCAATTCCTTTTCTTTCGTTTGCAAATCCTCCTTCTTTTTCTCGGCGACTTGCTGCTTTTTCTTGTCGCCCTGGGCCGTGGCTGGAAGAGCAGTTGTGGAGTTTGTAGACGACTCGATTTTTCCAGAACCATAAAGAGTTGGATAAAAATCTGGCTGCCGAATTGCTTTTTCTATGGACTTTTCGCCGCGCATACTGGCGAAAATTTTATTGGAATCCAAATCTTTTTTATCCCTAAACAATTTGCCTTCAAAGCCAAACATCGAAGGCACGACAACTGGCTCGCTCCAAGAACCGTCTTCTTTTTGCTCTTGTCTTTCAAACACCACGTCTAAAAAATAAATCGCGTTTTTACGCCATTCAGAAACTGCCGCGAGTCGAGGCGGACTTGCGCTCTTTTCTTCTTTGACTAATTCGTTTCGAATTGACTTCAAATCAACGTGGGCAACTGGGCGTGTCCAAATCACATCTAGGCTATTGGCATCAGGTTGACTGGAAAGAAATTTTTGTAGCGCCTCATTATTTGAAGCGGCATCTGCTTCAAGCGCGTCACCAAACCATTCCACAGGCGTCACCATGACTGGCGCCGCGAAACGTGGTTCGTAATACCACGTGTCCAAACTGCGAATGTCCGGCAAAATAATTTTTTTTGCCAAACTTGGTGCGTTCGCTGGCAAGCGATCAGCGGAAGCAATGTTTGAACTTAGTTTTTGAGCGAAGGCTTCTTGTGTGGCACCCTTTTGAATTGGTTCAAGTTCAAGCGTGTTCTCCCCTGCTTGTTGCTTCTGCACAGACGAGGCTTTTTGAAGAAGGATTTCATTGGCAGTTGCTGGCGTCACATTGGAATTTGCGCCCATTTTGAAAGCCGCTGGAGAAAGAAAATCCCACGCCAAATATCCAAAGATGCACAATGCGACCAACAATGTTGCGGCCTTTTCAAAGTGGCGTTCTACAACTGAAATACCTTTCATGAGTTGGGAGCCTCGTTGTTTGCTGGAGTTTCAGCGGTCTTTGTCTCAGTGGCTTCTGTCGCTGGAATTTCAAATCCACGCGTGCCGAGTTGTTTTTTTAAATCAGATGGCATGAGTTTTGTGGTCCAATCTCGAAACCAAATCGTTTGCAATGTCATGGAAATCTGGGAGCAAGGCTCTGTTCCGTAGAGATAGCCCATGCGAGCGGCGTTGAAGACATTGACGGGGATCAATTTTAAATTGATCACAGACATAAAGTTCTGGCGCGAAAAGCAATTGAGGATCTTTGGCAAATCAGCTGTTGCCACCACCAGTTCCACCTTTACATTTCGAACGTCATACAACTGGCAACTTGCCAAGCCCGTGAATGAATCAGTGTAATTCGCTGGAATCTCCGTGGCTGGATTGATGGCATCACCGGTCACTTCTTCCACGGCGGGCTCGGCTCCAGCGCTTGCAACAGCAGGTGTAACTTCTTCAGTTGGTGGGGCTTCTTCTTTGGGGGCGGCATCAGTAGCAGTTGCTGCTTTTGCAGAAATTGGATCAATGCGAATACTCATAATTCGCTTCACTGGAGCTGAAATAACACCATCTTTTACACCAGCATTGGCGCTTGAGATTGCGCCAAAAATATCCTGTAGAACCCATAGATCCCATTGCCAAATGAAGCAGCGAGCCAGCGTAATTTTGCCTTCGGTGGGCGGCAACCGAATTGCATTCGGATCCAAATACACCGAAATTTCCTTGGCACGTTCCTGCAAAGTGGCGATGCGCGCCTCGAGCAATGCTGCGGCCAAATCCTTGATGTCGTTGACCTCCGTCACTTCCGCCCGAGAATTTTTCTTGAGATTATTTTGAATAAACGCAAGCTCACGCTTTTGCACGGATTCAAGAACTTCAGCGGCTGTCGGTGGTTCACCGATACGATTATTCCGCAGCAACGCCTCATATGCGGAGTTAATTCCTGTTTCAAGATCTTTTGCGCCGTCGAACTTCTTCCCTAAAAAACTTTCATCAAGCACAATATTGGCCGCAGGTTTTGGGAAAATCACCACATGATCATGGGCGGGAGCAAAGTCGTGATTTTTGCGATTGTGCTCTAGAGCCGACTTGTACTGAGATTTAAATTCGCCTTCAAGCGATTCATTTCTTTCCTTCAACGCTTTGATAAGCACTGGATTCAGCGAGACGGATTGTGTCTCTGGCTCGGCTCCAGCTTTGCGGATCGTCACGGAAGTTTTTTCTAGCGCCGACAGTTTTTCGAAATCTTTTTGGCGCTGCTTCATAGTGTCACCGATGGCATCTGTCATGCCACCACGAAACAGCAAAGCGGCGAGCGGAACAATCACGATCACTGCAACAGATCCAATCATGACTCCGCGTCGTTTTAGAATGGCAACAACTTTGGAGAAGTCGATGTTCTTGAGGGTCTGTAGATTTATTTGAGGTGCTTTCATGGCGCCGCTGGAGCCTCTGATTTTTTCGATGCTCCATCAATGATTTCAACGGTGAAAACAATAGTTCCCTTGTGCACTTTCATACCGGGGGCATATAAAGCACCCTCGGTAATTGGCGCCAAAGATTCCAAATCGCCGTTGATTAGCTCGGCTGTCTCGCTATTTGCAGGCAATTCCCGGGTTGTCTCCACTTTATTTGCTTCGGGCTCCGGCTCCGTTGGCGCACTTGGCGCACTTTGTCCGCTACTTCCCGCGGGCTTTTCTTTTTCAACTCCCCCGCCTGAACTTCGATCACGCCGTCCGCCTCTTGATCCAGAGGATCCTGAAGATGAACCACCTGAGGCTCCCGCATCGGATGCAGAACCCGATGACGGCGGAGGCGGCGGCGACGAGGAACCTTGATCACGGGAATCAACTGCATCAGCAACAGCATCAGCAGGCTTTGCATTTTTCGAGTCGGTCTTCTTTTCAACACCAGGAATTTCAGTGGTTTGAAGTTCCTCACCCTTTGCATCAGCCTTGAGTGCGATTGATTTTGGCAGAATAATGTAGGGCACATTCTCGCGGGGATTGGAATGATCTTCTAACCATTTCAGAATGGATCCCACAAGAAACGTCTTCTTGCCCTCGTTGGCAAATTCAATATTCATGGAGACAACAATGGTCCGCTTCTTGGTTGCGTCGTCAAATGCGTAAACCCCCGAAAGACTTTCCAACACAATGCGCTTGCGCTCTTTGGCCGGAATTGCTTCGATTATTTTGGAGTCCGTTGCCGTAATTTCAATAGTTGGGTTGGCAGACAGTGTTGAATCCACCGCATCTTTGACAATGCATGGCCAAATCTTTCTGTCCTCACTAAGCAAGTGCTCCATATTGGATACGGTCGCACCCGCTTCGCCCGCTGAATCCGCTTCTTTCAACTGGGCCTGAAGTGATTCGCCCTTTTTCAAAACTTGAGAAACCATTGATGTATCAAGAGTTTCTAAATACTGTTGATTGAGAATTGGCGCCACATACATGGCCGCTGATCCAATCACAGCGATACTTGCTGCGGCGATGAACCATCGGCTTTTTGATGCCCATACTTTTTCCCGCAACCCGCGAACTGGCGCCAAGTTGACGCTGATACGGCTCAAGCCAATGCCCTGCAAAGCGAGACCGTAGGCCGTTACAAAATTGATTGAATTTGCGGCAAAATCAGCGGCTTCGCGCCCTTCGACACGAATACGCTTGAACTCGTCCATGCGGTTGATGTCGACATTCAATTGTTGTCCAAGAAATTTACGGAGCCCGGGAATTCGAAATGTGCTTCCGACCGCAAGAACCGTTGCCAGTGGATTTTCCTGGTGATTCATTTGGTAGTGGCCAATGGAACGCTGGACCTCTTGCACCAAATCACCAAAGACTGGGCGCATGGCCTGCATCATCTGACGCGCATGCGTGCTGGTTGCGCTGTCCGCTTTGAGCCGATCAGCCTTGCTGTACGTAATTTGAAAAGCATCCTTGAGCGCTTCGGTGAAATGGGTTCCACCCAATGGAAATGTGCGGATCCAACAACGACTATGGTCGGCAAAAATCACATCGCTTGCTTGTGTTCCAATGTCAAGAATGACTACAGGCTTGTGGTCATCTGCCAACGAAAGGTCGTACGAAACAGCATTAAAAACCGCCAAAGGACCAAGTGTCACAATTTCTGGCCGTATGCCGTACTCGGCGTACAACTTGAGTCTTTCCTCAATTCGCTCTTTGGTGATCGCGAAGATTCCGACTTCAACTTCGGGATTGTCAGGCGAGGCGAATGTTTGATAATCCCACTCGACTTCTTCGATTGGAAACGGAATTTGTTGAACCGCCTCGAATTTGACGATGTTGGGAATCATTTTTGGTTCCACAGGCGGCAACTTGGCGAAGCGCGCCAAAGCCGAATGGCCTGGAACCGAAATCACAACTTGTTGATCCTCGATATTTTTAGACGCAACCAACTGCCCCATGGTGAGACGCGTCATTTCCGCGACATCCAAATCCGGTGTCGTTAATGGTTTATTGTGGGGAATGCAAGCGAAATCGGTGATCGCCGCTTCATCGCCATTGCGCTCTAGGCGAATGGCCTTAATGGCGTGCGCCCCAATCTCTATACCCCAAGCAGATTTATTCTTAGCCATGCGATTGCGTGTTTCTCATTGTGAATCAATACCAGTTGCAATATTGAATTGGAATGCGTCAGGATAATGGTTGGGTGAATTGGATCTTTGAAAAGACGGAGATTGGGAGTTAGGAGTGGATGGGGAATATACCGCTTTGAGGGAGAAGCGGTCTTGTTGAAACTTTACGCAATCGTCAGACATTATGTTGCCTAGATTTTCACCCAAAGTGAACCATTCGTGGATACTCTCTCTTGAACCCCCAAAACATCATGTCAATACCGCCCAACGAGCCATCAAATCCGCCCGCCTCCCAGCCGAATGCAACCTCGTTCAAAATGGACGACTTGCTTGCCCAAGAAATGGAGCAAGCTTTGGCCGGTCTGAGCGAAAATGACATGTTGGGAATTATTCCGGAGAAGAAAGCGCTGCCCAAAGTGAAGGGCGACGGCCACACCCGAACTGGAACAATTATTCGTGTTCAAGGCGGCGATGTGATGGTGGAGTTTGGACCAAAGAGCCAAGGCGTGTGCCCACTGAACCAATTTGAAAGCGCGCCAGAACCCGGAACCGTGATGGATTTTGCCGTGGAGCGCTTGGACGCGTTTGAAGGCTTGTTGATTTTGTCGCGCATTGGCATGCGCACCAAACCGCAATGGGACAATTTACAAGTTGGTCAAATTGTCGACGCCCGTTGCGTAGGTATGAATCAAGGCGGCTTGGATATGGAAGTCGCGCATCACCGCGCGTTCATGCCAGCGGGCCAAGTGGACATTCGATCAGTGCCGGATATCAGTATTTTCTTGGGCGAGAAATTGCAATGCATGATCATTGAAATGCGCAAGGAGCGCGGACGAATGGTGCTCAGCCGCAAGGCGGCGCTTGCGCAGACAAGACGCGAAAATCAGCAGAAAACACTGGCAGATATACAGACTGGGCAAATCCTAGAAGCCACAATTATGAGTTTGCAACCCTTCGGCGCCTTCGCGGATATTGGTGGTGTTGATGGTTTGATTCACATCAGCGACTTGGCGCACGAGCGTTTGAAGAACGCCTCCGACGCGGTGAAGGTTGGCGATGTTGTGCGCGTGAAAGTGATGCGCATTGATCGCACTCAGAAGCCGCCGCGAATTGCGTTGAGCCGCAAAGAAGTGATGGACGATCCAATGGTGGGCAAGTTTGAGTCACTTCAAATGGGCGAAAGCGTTTCTGGACGCGTCACCAAACTCACGGAATTCGGAGCGTTTGTGGAACTTTCACCAGGCGTTGAAGGCTTGGTGCACATCAGTGAAATTAGCCACGATCGTATTTTCTCCGCGGACAAAGTGTTGAAGGTGGATCAAATTGTGACGGCGAAAATTCTTTCGATTGATCTTGCGCGTCGCCGCGTCAGTTTGTCCATCAAGGCATTGCTTGATCGCCCTGCGCCGACATTTTCCGCCAACAAGGATGATCGCCAAAACGCGAAGCCTGCGCGCGAAGATGATCCAGCGATGCGTAAATTGCGCTTGAAATTTGGCGCGGCCAACTCGCTCAAGGGCGGATTGTCTTAAGTTTATTTACGCATGCTTTGGCTGTAAAGCCTTGTTTTTCAATGCGTTGAATCATTCGAACTTCTGATTCAAAACACGCGTGATTTTATTTTTCACCAGTCAGCAACTGTTCTAGTTGCAGCAATGTGCGTTGCGCAATGGGCTTGCCCGTTTGCAAATCAAGGTGCGCATGCGTGAGTTGCTGCGGAGGACAACGAGTGATGGTGAGGGGCGCGAAATCAAACGCGCTGTGAAGTTGCTCAAGTACTCCAACCCGTGATGCGAAAGTTTGAATTTCAGGTTCTGGCAAATGAGCGCGGACCAAAGCGTCGGCGATGAGATGAATTGGCGTGTCAGCGATGAAGCGAATGTGCACGTGCGGGTCGGCGTCGAAATGTCCCTCGCTTGCACGGCCAACAAGGACCAGTCGCGCGCGTGGAAAATTGTGTTCAAGTTGACGGATCAAATCAATGATGGCCACAAGTCGTTCGTAGCGCTGCTGCGCATAACCGTGCAGGCCAAGTTGCGTCATAGCCAAGGCTTGGGCGTGACGGCGAACAAGCGCGGCGGAAGGCGGCGGCGTGTCACGCGGCAAACCAAGGTGCGCCGTGGCTTGTGTCACCGCATCATTTACAGCAAGATTTGGCTCTTTTTGAAGCAAACTGGCGGCACGGCGCGCGATGTCATCTTGCTCAACATTCACATGGAACCAGAATAAAATTTACGCGGCTTGATCTTGGCGTGACCCAGCAGGCGTGCCTGGCATCCACAAGTCGTCAAATGGTTGATCGTCGCAGGATTTACGAAGCGCCAAATACGCTGCCGTGGCAACTGACCAAAATGCGCCAAAGCACGCGCCTGCAGCGAGCGACTTCACAACTGTAATCCACAGGCCAACAAATCCCGCTGAAATGGATGCGGTGAAACCAAGACTTCGCGCTGGCGCAACATCGTCGGGCAAGAGCAATCGAATTGTCGCGAGTCCGGACATGGGTCCCTCGCCCGCGGTCAAGCCAACAAAATTCGCCGCGAACGTAAGCGTGGCCATGGCGAAAAGATCGGCGATGAATATGACAAGTGAAATTCCA
>CAIUGT010000144.1 GCA_903898755.1 uncultured bacterium
GGGTCCTCGCTTTGCAGGGCAGGCACGATTTCTGGAACTTTGTTTTCGTTTCCGCTATTGCCGGCCTTGAGCACCGCGTCCATGCGCGTGTTGGCGTCGGGGCTTTGTAATTTGGTGCTTGAATCAATAGATCCACACGCGCTGAGTAGGGTGCACGCAAGAGCGCCAAGAAGCCCCGCACGTATCAAAGCTGAAAATGACAGGTGATTGCGTTGAAGAACGCTTGTAAGTGTGTGTGATTTCTGAAAATATTTTTTGGTCATGTTGGTGGAAAATACGATTTGACTCAAGTGACGATTCATAGTGAGAGTTGTACCATCAGACGCGCGGAGAATCGAACTTGAAATCACGAAAGAAGCAAATCGAAAGACGCAAACCGAAATGACTCTGCAGGCCAAAGACACAATTCTTGTTCTTGATTTCGGAAGTCAATACTCGCAACTCATCGCCCGGCGTGTCCGAGAAGCCGGGGCGTTTAGTTTATTGGTGGCGCCCAACGAGTCGCTTGAAAAATTGCGCGCGCATAAGCCCAAGGGAATCATTTTAAGCGGCGGTCCAGCGAGTGTGACCGACGCCGGCGCGCCGGTGTGCGAACCGCATTTGTTTGATTTGGGAGTTCCGGTGCTCGGCATTTGTTATGGAATGCAATTGGGTTGCCAATTGCTTGGAAGCCAGGTTGGCAAAGCTCCAGCGCGCGAATATGGCCGAACGAAATTGCATGTGAAAGTGGCTCATGGACTTTTGCAAGGCATTTCCTCGCCCGCGACAGTGTGGATGAGTCACGGCGATCAAGTCACTGGACTTTCGAATGATTTTGAAATACTCGCCAGCACTCCGACTTGTCCGGCCGCCGCAGTGAAGCATCGCACGCAAAAATTTTGGGGCGTGCAATTTCATCCCGAGGTCACGCATACACCTTGCGGCGTTGACATTCTTCGCAACTTCTTGCAAGAGGCATGTGGCTGCACTGGTAGTTGGGCCATGGCTGATTTTCTGGATGAGGAAGTGGCGCGCGTGCGCAACCAAGTTGGAAAAGATCGCGTGATTTGCGGTCTTTCTGGTGGCGTGGACAGCGCCGTCGCCGCTGCGTTGATCGCGCGCGCGGTGCCAGGGCAAATGACCTGCATCTTTGTGGACAATGGTTTGCTGCGAAAGAACGAGCGCGATTTGGTGGAAAGCGCGTTCCGCCATCACTTTGATGTTGAGTTGAAAGTGGTTGACGCGCGCAAGGAATTTTTGAATGACCTTGCGGGCATAGAAGACCCGCAGGAAAAGCGCCGTCGCATTGGCCATCGTTTCATTGATGTGTTTCAGCGCGCCGCCAAAGAAGTGCGTGGCGGCGTGAAATTTCTGGCGCAAGGAACGCTGTATCCCGATCGCATTGAGAGCGGGCAAAGCCACGCGGGCACGGCAGCCAGCATTAAGTTGCATCACAATGTTGGCGGGCTTCCGGAAGATTTGGGTTTTGAATTGGTGGAGCCGCTCAAAGATTTATTCAAGGACGAAGTGCGCAGTTTGGGCGAGGTGCTTGGTCTGCCGTCCGCACTGGTGTGGCGCCATCCATTTCCAGGTCCAGGCTTGGCGGTGCGCATTATTGGTGATGTCACTGAGGAGCGCTTAGCGCTTTTGCGCGAGTGTGATTTTATTTTGCTGGAGGAAATTCACGCGGCGAATCTGTATCGCACCACTAGCCAAGTGTTCGCGGTGTTGTTGCCGGTGCGCAGCGTGGGCGTGATGGGCGATGGACGAACCTACGACTCCGTGGTGGGCATTCGCGCCGTGGAATCCAGCGATTTTATGACTGCGGACTTTTGCAGATTGCCTTGGGAAGTTCTGGCTCGTGTGTCCAGTCGAATCGTGAACGAAGTTCGCGGTGTAAATCGTGTTGTGTATGACATCAGCACAAAACCACCAGCCACGATTGAGTGGGAGTAGTTCATGTTTCACGTGATGACCGACGCGCTTGTCGATGCAATGGGACATGCGCCTAAGCAGCGGGGTAGCCCATGTTCGATGTGATCGGCGATGTGCATGGACATGCGCAAGAGCTTGAAGATTTGCTGCAACTGTTGGGCTACGCCAAGAAGTCCGGCGTGTATCGCCATGCCAATCGCACGGCAATTTTTCTTGGTGATTGGATTGATCGCGGTCCACAGATTCGCCAAACTCTTGAAGTCGTGCGCTCCATGGTGGAAGCGAATAGCGCGCGCGCCGTGATTGGCAATCACGAATTGAACGCATTGGCGTGGGCCACGCCGCGTCTGGCGTTTGAAACGCCAACTGATTCGGCAAGTCACGCATTGGGCAACGCATCAAGCGTTGCCAATTCAAACTCCCAAAATCATTCAACGGATGAAGCGCATCAGTGGTGCCGCGCGCACACGGAAAAAAATCGGCGCATTCATACTGCAACAATGGAGCAACTTTCTCCAGCGGAATTGTCTGAGTGGTTGAGTTGGTTTCGCGGTATTCCGTGGTGGCTTGACTTGGGAGGGTTGCGCTGTGTGCACGCATGTTGGGACGCGGCGCAAATGCAGGTGCTTGTGAACGCGTTTGGAAATTCTTGGACCGTCACGGATGACATTCTTCGCGCCACGCATGAGCATGGAACACCGTTGGCCGACGCCACAGAATGTATTTTGAAGGGCCCCGAAATTGCGTTGCCCAAAGGTTGCACGCTTGCGGATCCTGAAGGCTTCGCACGCAAGGTCATTCGCGCACGTTGGTTTGGCGATGGACAAGCACAGACCTACGCCGACTTATCATTTCCAAATCGACCTGGTGTTCCAACGGATTTGCTGCCGGTTGGAATGGCAAGCGCCGCGCGGCGCTATGGCGAGCATGAACCGCCTGTTTGCATTGGTCATTACTGGATTCCAGCAACGGACGAGCCAAAACCATTGGCGCCAAATGTTGCGTGCGTTGATTATTCGGTGGCGCGCGGCGGTCGGTTGATGGCTTATCGATGGAGTGGCGAAAAGGTGTTGACGAAAGAGCATTTTGTGTCGGTTCCAGCTCGACTTGCAGGGGAGCCAAAAAATTCGCAACAAGAAAATATCATTCGGTAGGATTATGCAATGACGCCCGCGAACCCGACTGCGAATGTTGGCAACAAGACGCATGAGCTTGCCAATGCGCAAAGCCATCATGAGATGCATGCGCAACTGTTGTCCCCGTTGGCCAAGAACGATCACGTGCGCGCAGCGATTGATGAAATTCTGAATCAAATGCAACTGTCGTCGCAAGAATTAACGAGCGCCAAGCCCGCCACTCAAGCCGGCGGTGAAACTTTGCACGCATGGATAGAGCGCGCCAAGGCTGTGCGTTCGCGCGGCGGCTACTACCCATACATCGGCAGCGGTCGCGGTCGTGGCGCGTTGGTGGAATTGATCGATGGCAGCGTGAAGTGGGACATGATCAATGGAATTGGAGTGCATATGTTTGGCCGTGGCGACGCGGGTGTGACGCGAGCGTGCCTAGAGGCGGCGCTGGCTGATGTGGTGATGGAAGGCAATTTGCAATTCAATGCGGACAGCATTGCATTTGCGGAATTGTTGATCCAAGAGGCTTCGCGCGCGAGCGCGTTGCAATATTGTTTTGTCACCAATTCAGGTTGCATGGCCAATGAGGCCGCGCTGAAAGTGTGCCAACAAAAACGTCATGGCGCGCCGCGCGTAATCGCTTTTAGCGATTGCTTTATGGGCCGCAGCGTTGCCATGAGCCAGATTGGCGACGAGCCTGGATATCGCCAAGGACTCACGCAAAATATTTTGGTGGATTACATTCCCTTTTACAACCCCGACTTGGGCGAGCGCAGCACCGAGATAGCGTTGTGGCATTTGCAAGAGTGCATTCGACGCTATCCCGGTCAACACTCGTGCTTTGTGTTTGAACTTGTGCAGGGTGAAGGTGGTTTCAATGTGGCGCCGCGGGAATTTTTTCTTGCGCTCATGCAGGCGTGCAAGGCCGCGGGCATTCCAGTGTGGGACGATGAGGTTCAAACCTTTGGCCGCACAGAAAGCATGTTCGCCTTTGAAGCCATGCAACTGGGTGACTTCATAGATGTTGTGTCGATTGGAAAAATCAGCCAAGCGTGCGCGTGTTTGTACACGGCGGATATGAATCCCAAAGCCGGGCTTTTAAGCGGAACATTCAGCGCCAGTGTGACATCGCTGCACGCGGGGCTTTCCATATTGTCGCGGCTGCGCGATGGCGGCTTTTACGGGGCGAATGGGCGCATTGCCACGTTGCATGCTGCGTTTCGCGCCAAAGCGAATGACTTGGTGAAGCGTCGCGGTGAATTCTTTCCCATGGTGAAAAAGCCGTTTGGCCGTGAAAGCAAAGAGTGTGTTGGCGGAGTTGGCGGCATGATGCGTTTGACGCCATTTGGTGGCGACAAGGATCGCATCGCCAAACTGTTACAAAATCTTTTTGAAGATGGCGTAATCGCTTTCATGTGCGGACATGGGCCGCATCACTTGCGTTTCTTGCCGCCGATTGGAGTGATGACGCCCGCGGATTTTGATCCCGTGTTTGAAATTTTGGAAAAGTCCCTGCAGCGGAGCGCATAAATGTTTCTCATTCGCCAAGCCACACTTGAAGATCTTCCAACGCTATTGAAGTTAGCCAAGATGGTGCATTTTTTAAATTTACCAGCGGACCGCGACATCATTGCCACCAAGATCAACCGCAGTCGACTGAGTTTCGCGGAGCGTCAAAATGATCCACGGCATCGTCAATTCATGTTCGTGTTGGAGGACAGCGAAACTGGAAATGTGATTGGAACGAGCGCCGCCATTTCATGCATTAGTTGGAAGGGGTGGCCGCATGTTTTTCTGGAGGTGAAGAAGCGCCATTTCTACTCCAATGATTTGCAGCAAGGCCAGAGCCATGTGACTTTGGAATTTGGAACGGACGAAAGTGGACCTAGCGAAGTCGGCGGTTTAATTTTGGCGCCGGGCTATCGTGGTCACAAGGAAAAACTTGGTTCGCTTCTTTCACTCATTCGTTTCCACTTTATTGGTTTGCACAAAAAGTGGTTTGCGCAGCGTGTTTTGGCTGAACTCATGGGTCCTGTGACGCCCGATAGCCGCACACTGTTGTGGGAATATTTGGGGCGGCGCTTCATCAATCTGTCCTATCAAGAGGCTGATTTATTTTGCCAGCATTCAAAAGAGTTCATGACCAACTTGTGGCCCCGTGGTGAAATCTTTGCCAGCATTCTTCCGCCAGACGCGCGAGCGCTGATTGGAAAAGTTGGCGAGGAGACATTGGCGGCCAAGGGCATGCTTGATCGTCAACACTTTCATGTGACCACGCATGTGGATCCATTTGATGGCGGGCCCTACCTTGAGGCCGACCGTGATTCCATTCCTATGGTGCGCGATACCAAGGAATACAAGTTGCTGGCATTTTCCAAGCGCGAAGGTGGCGTGATGGCCTTTGTAAGCCATAGCAGTAAAGAGCATGGATTCCGCGCGGTGCGCACGTTGTGCAATGTTCGCGCGGGTGGAGTGGAAATTTCCAAGGCGGCCGCCGAAACCATTTATGCGCGTGAAGGTGTGAAGGTTGGTGTTTCACTGCATGCGGAACATTCAAGCAGAAGCATGGTGAAGGGCGTGGTGAAGAGCGCTGGCAAGAACGCGCCGAAAAACTCGGGCAAGTCATTCAACAAATCCTCAAGCAAGTCAACACGCAAGCGCGCGGGTACAACATCGCACGCTGCGGCTTCTAAAAACCGAAAAGTTTCGCGTGGCAAGTGACATGAACGCGTCAACGCAATGGATTGTGCAGAACCCATCCGACTTTATAGATGGTCAGTGGCGCTCTATTGTGGGCGATGAGATTCAAAGCAAAAACCCTGCGAATCCAGAGCAAGTGGTGTGGTCCGGAACTCCCGCATTGGAGCATGTGGACGCCGCAGTTGCCGCCGCGCGAGAAGCGTTCACGGGTTGGAAACGAATTTCTCAGCATGAGCGTGCCGAATTCTTGCGCGCATTTTCCGCGGCCTGTAAAAAATTCGCCGAACCTTTGGCGCACGTCATCACAATGGAAATGGGAAAAACCATTGCCGAAAGTCGTGGTGAGGTGAAACTATTGTCCGACAAAATTGACATCACATTGCAAGAGACCACATTGGTGCGCGTGGCCAACTTTGAAGTGGACGCCGGCGGCGGTCGCAAAGGGTTCTGCCGTTTTCAGCCGTATGGCGTGATGGCCGTGCTTGGTCCATTTAACTTTCCCGCGCATCTACCAAATGGTCATTGGGTTCCTTCACTGCTGATGGGCAACACGATTGTGTTTAAGCCCAGCGAAAAAACTCCGGCCGTGGGTCAATGGATTGCGGCCATCGCAGAAGTGGCTGGCTTTCCACGAGGCGTGTTCAATGTTGTGCAGGGCGGTGTTGAAACCGCAAAGCGCTTGACCAGCCACGCGGACATTGACGGAGTCATGCTCACTGGTTCCTGGCGTGCTGGTCGAGCTGTCTTGCAAGCCAATCTAGATCGACCAGGTCGAATTGTTGCCCTTGAAATGGGCGGCAGCAACCCCGCGATTGTGTGGAAAGACGGTGATATTCGCGCCGCTGTGCTTGAATGTGTGCGCAGCAGTTACGCCACCACGGGTCAGCGCTGCACATGCACTCGGCGCATGATTGTGCATCGATCCATTGCAGACCAATTTGTGACCGCGTTCACCAAAGTTGCAAGCACCATGATCATTGCTCCAGGCAACGCGCCGGAGCCCAACTTCATGGGGCCACTGGTCGATCAACACGCGGTCAACGCGTTCTTGGATAGACAAACGCATATTCGCAATGGTGGTGGGCGCGTGTTGCTTGAAGGCGTGCGCATGGACCAGCCTGGTTTCTTTGTCACGCCAAGTTTGATTGAAGTGGCGCGCTTTGAGAAAGCCAGCGACGCAGAAACATTCGCGCCCTTGGTGCAAGTGAGCGTGGTGGATGATGTCCTTGACGCGATCGCACAGGCCAACGCCACGGAGTTTGGCTTGGCGGCGGCGGTGTTCACCAATGAAGAATCATTGTGGCGCGAGTGCTTACAGGGTTTGCGCGCTGGGTGTGTGAATTGGAATCATGGAACCGCGGGGGCAAGTAGCAAGTTGCCTTTTGGTGGCGTGGGTCGCAGTGGAAATCTACGCCCAGCCGGAAGTTTTGCTCTTGATTCGACGGTATTTCCAGTGGCTTCTTTGGAAGTCGCCGCTCAAGAGTTGGCTACAACTTCAGTTGCAAATGGCTTGCGCGTGGACACGAAGTGGTTTGCGTGAGTCAAACTCACGATCCCTTCTGAAATAAAGAAGCTGATTTTTCTTCAAGAAAAAGTGCTTTGTAAATGAACCTGCGGGGATTGTTTGGCAAGAGTTGCAGCACGTTATTTAAATTATCGACGTATCCAAAGCGCAGAAGAAGCGCGCAGACTCCTCCATACGTGATCATGCAGAAGATGAGTTCAAGCAAAGCCTCAGTCCGAATAGATGTGCTTGAGAATCCGAATACTTCCACAACACTGGTGGCGAGACCTGAGGTAGCGATAGCCGCAAGAATTGAATAGGCGGGGGTTGAATACATTTCATAGCGAAAGGTGATGTTTGAAACATGAATTTGGTTCGAAACTTTTTTAATTTGGAAAAATGAAATGACTGTGGTGGTGAGTCCAACGCCAATGATCAAGATCAA
>CAIUGT010000145.1 GCA_903898755.1 uncultured bacterium
GGTGGTGCAAATCCGCGAGGAACTTGGCGTGCCCGTGAAGCTTGTTGGCGTTGGTGAAACGCCTGAAGATGTCGAGCCATTTGACGCCGATCGTTTTGTCGAGGCGTTGTTTGAATCGCTTGATGATCTCAAAGAGTCATCATGAAATGGATTTAAATTTGCGAAGAACCTGCCTAACATGCAAGCATGCAACGGACTCGCCCTGGTTTCACGCTGATTGAATTGCTCGTGGTGATTGGCATCATCGCGCTGCTTTCCGGTATTGCGTTGCCCAGCATTTCCATGGTTCGGGCCAGCGCAAAAAATGCACAGTGCATTTCCAATTTACGTCAGTTGAATACGCCCATCCGTTCATATTCGCAGGCGCATGATGATCGCATCCCAATCGCAAACATGTTGCCGGCGATTGGGTTGAACGGTCCCGAAAATGGTTTGCCGCAATTGTTAAAGGGGTACATCGATCCCAAAAGTGAAGTTTGGTTTTGTCCCGCCGATGTGGATACGGAAAGTTTGGCAACTGGAACCAGCTACATGTACATGCCTGGGCTTCTTCGTTTCACGCCTGAAGTTCAGTTTCAAGTGGCCAAGACGCTGTCGCAGCAAAAGAATTCAACGCCGTGGGCGCTTGCGCGAGCGCGCACCGATTTGGAGGGGCAAATCATGGCGACTTTTTATGCGGGCATTGATAACCGCTCCGATGGAATTGGCACGCGCGCGGATTATTATCCAATTCTCATGGACTCCGCAGATCGACATCCAGGCACGCGTTCGCCGCGCAACGGCTTGTATATCGATGGCTCCGTTCATGATGCGGTGCAAGAGGAGCAGGCCAAAGAAGATACGAAAGAGGAGAAAGTCGAATGACCATCGCGCTTTCATATCAAGTCCAATTATTTTTAGAGGACCGCAAGCGCCTGGCGAAAATTGGCGGCGCATTGTTGGTGGCATTGCTTGTTTGTCTTGCGTTGTTGTGGAACGCGTCGCGCTTTCGTCAGCCGCCAAGTATTTTTGACACGCCCATAGACAACACGCTTGGGTATCTCACGCTGAAGGATTTTTCAAAACTTCCGTTGGAGCAGCGCATTCGTTTCATGATGGATTTGGCGGAGCGATTTCGAAGTTTGAAGCCAAGTGAAAGCGCGGCCATGGCTGCGTTCTTGGCGGGCGTGGCTGGTCCAGCGCGTGATCAGTTGCGTGACAATGTGAAGATGATCGCCAAGGATGTTCTTGCCGAAGGCGCGCAAAATTACATGGCGCTTCCGCCGGAAAAGCGCGGCGCTTTTCTTGATGAGTGGATCATCAAGTGGCAACGCAAAATGGAAAAAGTGACCACGGGCAAAGAGGACACAAAGACGGATTCCGAGCGGCTTGATGCCATGCGCGATCAAGGCAAGCGCAATGAGGAGCGGCAAAATCGCATGACTGGCGGCGGAAATTTAAGCGATCGCGGAGCCAACGGATTTTTGGATTTTTGGCAGGGCGAAATTCAAGGCAGCAGCACGCCGCGGGAACAAGGCCAGATCACCAAGTTCCTGGATGACATGCGCACGCGTCTTGTGAATCGCTAATGCCCACGAGTGGATAAAGTTTGTTGGTGAAGCAAACGCCTCAGGATAGTTGCCCATGACGCGCCAGTGCATTCAATGGTGTTGCGGTTGTGGAATTCATTCATCATGAGTGTCTCAGACAAAGCAGCGGGTGATTCCGCATCGCTGCCCATTCAATTGGTGCGCGACAAGTTGATCGCGGCGCTTGGTCACGCGGGGCGCTTGATTGTGACGGCGGAGACTGGCTCTGGAAAAACAACGCAGCTGCCACAAATTTTATCGAAGCACGGAATCAACGGCACCATTCTGGTGTTGGAACCGCGGCGACTTGCGGCGCGCTTGGTGGCGCGGCGCGTGGCCGGCGAAATGGGAACGCAACTTGGAGAACTGGTCGGCTTTCGCACGCGCTTTGAATCCGCGTGGAGCGCCAACACGCGCATTGGTTTTGTGACCGAGGGCGTGTTCCTGCGCATGCTGCTTGCGGATCCGCAATTGCGTGGCGTGGGCGCGGTGATTGTGGATGAATTTCACGAGCGATCATTGCAAGCCGACATGGCCATTTCCGCGGTCGCGCAATTACAGCGAAAACGCGGTGATTTAGCCTTTGTTGTCATGAGCGCCACATTGGACGCGCAATCGTTGGCCAAGGCGCTTGACGCGCAACATGTGCATGCAAGCGGCCGCAATTTTCCAATCGACATTCAATATCGCCGCGAGCCCGCGTGGAAAGATGTGCCGCAAGTCGCCGCGCAAGAAGCGGTGGAGTTGGCGCGGCGCATGAATGGCGACGTGCTTGTGTTCATGCCAGGCGCAGCGGAAATTGACTCCACGATTCGCGCGTTGCAAACTATTTCAAACTCCGGCGACATTGATGTGCGCCGCTTGCATGGATCCATGCCGGCGCAAGAGCAAGACGCCGCGCTTGATCCATCCAAGCGAAGACGCATTGTTGTGTGCACGAATGTCGCGCAGACTTCCATCACGGTCCCTGGGATTTGCGCGGTGGTGGACGCGGGCTACGCACGCGTTCATCGTTATGACGCCAAGCGAGGTGTCGACACGCTTCGACCGGAACGCATCAGCCGCGCCGCCGCGGATCAGCGCGCGGGACGCGCGGGACGAACGCAATCTGGTTGTTGCGTTCGTTTGTGGAGCGAGTTGGATCACGCCAAGCGCGATGCGTTTGATCTTCCAGAAATTCAGCGCAGTGAATTGTCCGAGGCCGTCATGTTGGCCGCAGCCTTGGCTGGAAAACACGGCGATTTTCGCTGGATTGAAAGTCCTTCGGCGGACGCACTCAAGCGCGCGGTGGACAATCTTGAGGCGCTTGATGCCATTGATGCGTCGGGGGCGCTGACGGAGTGCGGGAAAAAAATGAGCCACATTCCTGCGCCGCCCCGCGTGGCGCGCATGTTGACGGAGGCGGCTCAGCGCGGATGTTTGCGGCGCGCGTCCAAGTGGGCCGCGTTGATTTCAGAGCGCGACATTGTGCGTTCCGCCAATCCCAACGCATTGCTGAACATGTTGCACGTGGGCGAAGAGCCAAGCGACCTATTGGTGCGCGAGCGAATTCTGGACGCGTGGCAAGCGCGCAAGTTGCCACGCTCTATTGAAATTTCAGAGGAGTCCATTCGCGAAGTTGTACGCGCCGCGGATCGACTGGAGCAGGCCACGCGTTCGGCGCTGCGCATGGGTTCAACTTTGGACAGCAGTGACTCGCTTTCGGATTTGACGCTGTCGCTTGTCGTCGGCTACGCCGATCACATTGTCTGGAAGCCAGACACGCATCGGCCGCACGTGTTGGGGTCGGGTCGACGCAAGGCGCTTGTTGATCGCGACTCTCTTGTCGCGCGCGCGGGTTTCGTGATCGCTTTGCAGGCGCGGGAGAACCCTGGCGATCCCACGGCGCAATTGCTTTCCCTTGCCGCGCCAGTGGAGCAGGATTGGCTAGAAAAAGCCTATTCCAAGCGATTTTCAACCGCGCGCCTGACGCGATGGAATGATTCACTCAGCGCCGTCGAGGAGGCGCAAGAGCAATCATTTGATGACATTGCGCTGACATCCATTAGTCGTCCGCCAAAAGATATGGCGCAAGCGGCCCTCATTCTGGTGAGCAAAATTCAAGAAGGGGTTTTGCAATTACCGTTGTGGAACGAAGAAGTCACGCAGTGGATTGAGCGTGTGCGTTGCGTCGCGCAGTGGTTTCCTGAAAAAAATCTTCTGATCTATGACCCGTCCGATGTCGAATGCATTCAATTGGAAATTGTCAGTGGGGCTGCGCGCGCCAGCGAGCTTCAAACACGCGCGTGTCTTGCCGCCGTGAAGGACGCGCTTTCATATGACGAGCAACGTTTTGTGGAGCGCATGGCTCCAAGCGCACTGGCGTTGCCAAGTGGTCGCAACATGCCGCTGCAATATGAAGTTGGCGCGCCACCGCGCGGCGCCGCGAAAATTCAGTGGCTGTATGGACTTGAAACAACTCCTGCCGTGTGTGGCGGACGCGCGCCCATTGTGTTGGAAATTCTTGGTCCCAACATGCGGCCACTTCAAGTGACCAGTGATCTTGGTGGATTTTGGAAGACGCTCTATCCACAATTGCGCAATGAATTGCGGCGGCGCTATCCAAAGCATGAATGGCGCTAGTCCAACTGTGTAAACAACTCCGCGCCAATCTTTCTGTCTCAAATTCGCCTCAAATACTATTTCCTGAATTTTAATGTAAGTGCTTGTTAAAAATGACTTTAAGTGATTCAATTTGAATTGTAACCCCATATTTCATAGTATCGAACGCATGTCACGAACGACCACCAAGAAGTCTGTCAAGCCCGTTCTGAAATCAGCTTTGAAATCTGCAAAGCCAGTCAAGGCCACAATCGAAGCCAAGCCAGAGACCAAGCCGGAATTGAAATCCGCCAAGCTTCCTGATTTGTCGACCTATCCGTTGTGCTTGCGTTGGCTGCATGACCGAACGGACTATGAAAAGATTCGCAATGTGCAATATTCCGACAACGCTTTCAAGTTGGATCGCATGCGCAAGTTGCTTGCGTTGATGGGCGATCCACAAGATGAAGTGAAGACGGTGCATGTGGCGGGAACGGTTGGCAAAGGAAGCACCGTGGCCATGATCGCAAGCATGATGCGTGAATGCGGCTACACCGTTGGCGAGTTTGTCAGTCCACACTTGGTGGATGTGCGCGAGCGCGTCGTGGTGAACGGCAAGCCCATCAGCAAAAATGATTTCACAGATTTAATTCGCAAGGTGGCCAAGGTTTCATTGAAGTTGAACGAGCAGTTGACCTTCTTCGAGGTGATGACTGCGATTGGTCTGAAGCATTTCGCCAACGAAGCCGTGGATATCGCGGTGATTGAAGTGGGTCTTGGTGGACGTCTTGACAGCACCAATGTGATTACGCCAGAAGTGTGCGTGATTACCACCATTGACTACGACCATTGTAAGTTGCTTGGCAACACATTGCCACAAATTGCCCGTGAAAAAGCAGGTATTTTCAAGAAGGGCGTGACCGCGCTTGTCTTTGATCCGCCGCCTGATGTTGAGAAAACATTCCGCGATGTCGCCGCGAAGGTTGGCGCTGATTTGCGCGTGGTGAACAAGGACATTGAGTTCTCAAGTCGCTTCTGCTCAGATCCAGACCTGGGACCACATGCGCGCGTGTGCTTGTACACCAAGACCAGTCGCTTGGAACATTTGCCCGTGCCGCTTCCTGGCGAGCACCAAAGTTCAAATTGCGGTCTAGCACTTTCCGCTGTTGATATTTTAAAGAGCCGTGGTTTTGATTGCCCAGAAAATAAAGTCACGCGTGGACTTGGCAATGTCAAAGTTCCTGGTCGTATGGAAGTCATCAGCGAGCGTCCACGCATTTTAGTGGACGGCGCTCACAATCCAGCGAGCGTGCAAAGTCTCATGAAGTGTGTTGGCGCGCATGTTCCTTATGACAGCATGGTCTGCATCTTTGGTTGCTGCTCTGACAAAGATGTTCCATCCATGCTTGACAAGGTGAACCTTGGCGCTGACAAAGTTATTTTCACGCGCGCCACCACAACGCCTCGCGCGGCATCGCCTGAAGATTTGCAAAAGATGTTCGCGGAGCGCAGCGGCAAAATGAGCCAAGTGGCAAAAAACCTGCCCGAAGCCATAGAAATTGCCACGCGCGCCGTGAGTCGCGAGGATTTGATTGTGGTGACTGGTTCCTTCTACTTGGTGGGCGAGGCAATTAAGTATGTCCAGCAAGATGTGAACCACACTCCGCCAACACCTGCGCGTGCATTGAAGGATTAAAGGCTTGCCCAAAAGGCCTGCGTGGATTACCTAGAACTGGCGCACGCCAGTTGGCGTTGTCATGCATTGCCAAGTCGTTGTAGGCTTCGCCGTTCATGGCAGAGTTTGAAACCCCATTTCGATATGACGCCGCCTTCGCCGATGGCATTGAGCGCAAGTGGCAAGCATGGTGGCAGGAGAGCGGTTCGTTTATTACGCGCAATCCTGGCGACGCCGGCTTTGACACATCCAAACCAAAATTTTATGTGCTCGACATGTTTCCATATCCATCGGGCGCCGGTTTGCATGTGGGACATCCAGTTGGATACATCGGCACGGACATTGCCGCGCGCGCCAAGCGCATGCAAGGATTTAATGTCTTGCACCCAATGGGGTGGGACGCGTTTGGTTTGCCCGCCGAACAATACGCGGTGCAGACCGGCGTGCATCCGCGCCTCACTACAAGCAGCGCCATTGAAACATTTCGCAAGCAGTTGAAGCGCTTTGGTTTTTCCTACGACTGGAGCCGCGAGTTCGCCACAATTGATCCTGAATATGTGCGTTTTACCCAGTGGATTTGGCTGCAATGTTGGAATGCGTGGTACGACGAGTCGACTCAGAAGGCGCGGCCTATTTCACAATTGATGCAGCAGTTCGAGTCCGGCGAGCGCCGCGTGGAATTGCCAAACAACACGAACAAGTTGTGGAGCGAGTGTGACGCGGGTGAGCGGCGCGCGGCCATCGACAATATGCGCCTGACGTATTTGGGCGAGCAACTTGTGAACTGGTGCCCCAAACTTGGCACCGTGCTTGCCAATGAGGAAGTCATTGATGGCAAGAGCGAGCGCGGTGGTTTTCCTGTCATGCGCCAACCACTCAAGCAATGGATGTTCCGCATTACCAAGTACGCGCATCGCTTGCTGAATGATTTGAAGTTGGTCGATTGGCCAGAGAGCACGCGCACGCAACAAGCGGAATGGATTGGACGCAGCGAAGGCGCGGAGATTCATTTCGCGGTGAAGAGTGATGATGGTGGGGGCACCAGCGCGAGCACGTTCGAGCCTCTCAGTGTTTTCACCACGCGACCAGACACATTGTTTGGCGCCACATACATGGTGGTCGCTCCAGAACATCCATTGGTCAAGCGCGCCATGGAGCGCGCCAATCCTGTGGCCCACAAAGACATCAACGACTACGTCGTGGCCTCGCGCCGACGCTCCGACATTGATCGCCAATCCGACAGTAAAATAAAAACTGGTGTATTTCTTGGGGTTTTTGCCACAAATCCAGCCATCGGCGCCAGCATTCCAATTTGGACCGCCGACTACGTGCTTCTAAATTACGGCACCGGCGCCATCATGGCGGTGCCCGCCCACGATCCGCGCGATTACGACTTCGCCAAAGCATTCAACCTTCCAATTCGCATCGTGGTGTTGCCGCCACACGATGCCGCTGAACAGTCCAAAGTTGTTCTAGGTGAACATCAAGGCGTGTCCACATTGGGCGGTGACAAAGTTGAAACTCAGGCTGTCTACGGCGGCGAAGGAATTGCAACCGCCAGCAGCAACGCGGAAGTGTCACTGAACGGATTGCCCACCGATCAAGCCAAAGAAAAAATAATCGCATGGCTAGAGCAGCGCGGCATTGGAAAGAAGCGCGTGAATTATCGCTTGCGCGATTGGCTCTTCAGTCGGCAGCGTTATTGGGGCGAACCTTTTCCTGTTGTGTTTGCGCCAGACGGATTGCCCTACGCCATTTCAGAAAGCGCGCTGCCAGTTCGCTTGCCAGAGCTTGAAGATTTCAAGCCCACCGAAAGCGACACGCCGCGGCCGTTGCTTGGCAAGGCCGTTGATTGGATCAACACAACCGCGGGCCACGCTGGCGTCAGCGCCGCCGACTTGCCGCCGCAAACTCCCGTGAAGCGCGAGGCCAACACCATGCCAAATTGGGCTGGTTCATGCTGGTATTACCTGCGCTATTGCGATCCGAAAAACACCACGCGCTTTGTCAGCAAAGAAGCTGAAAAATATTGGATGGGCGAGCGCGGCGTTGACTTGTATGTCGGTGGATCCGAGCATGCCGTGTTGCATTTGCTGTACGCGCGCTTCTGGCACAAAGTGCTTTTTGATTTGGGCCACGTCACCACGCCAGAGCCGTTCGCTAAACTTTTTCATCAAGGCATGATCACCAGCTTCGCGTATCAGCGCGCTGATGGTTCGCTTGCGCCCGCCGACACCGTTCAAGAAATCAGCGACGGCGTGTTCACTGAAAAATCCACGGGTCAATCCGTGAAGCAAGTCATTGCCAAGATGAGCAAGAGCTTGAAGAACGTTGTGAACCCAGACGATGTGATCGCCAACTTTGGCGCCGACACATTCCGTCTTTATGAAATGTCCATGGGTCCGCTAGAAGCCTCCAAGCCGTGGAACACGCGCGACATTGCCGGCAGTTTCCGTTTTCTGCAGCGCGCGTGGCGCCTTGCGGTTGATGAGCGCACGGGTGAATTAGTGTTGGCGACCAAGCCTGACGCCGCGATTGAAAAACTTTTGCACCGCGCTAGCAAGAAAGTTGGCGAGGATATTGAGCGCTTGGCGTTCAATACCGCAATCGCCACGTTGATTGAAGTGGTCAACGCAGCCACGAGAAGCACAACGTTGGCCAGCGCGACCGACGGCGGCTTGACGCGCGATCAACTGATTCGCTTTGTGAAATTGCTGGCGCCATTCGCGCCGCATTTTGCGGAAGAAATTTGGAACAAACTTGGTTGCCCCGAGGCGCTTGCCACCGCAACTTGGCCAACTTTTGATGCCGCGCTTTTGGTTGACGACGAAATTGAACTTGCCGTTCAACTGTGCGGCAAAGTGAAAACGCGCCTGCTTGTGCCCTCTAGCGCGGACGCCGCCGCAATAGAAAAGATGGCGTTGGCAGACCCCAAAGTGATTGAAATGCTTGCGGGAAAAACCCCCAAGAAAATCATCGTGGTTCCAGGTCGGCTTGTGAATTTCGTTGCGTGAAATCACCGCAGCAATCGCACGCATTTGCCCGCCGTTCAGTGCGAATTAGAAGTGGTTAGCATTGTCTTCCCAAGTCTGGGTCGACACTTTCGCAATTCCACGGAGCATCACCAATGATTATCGCAACACTTCTTAGCGTTCTCTTTATGCAAGCGCCACCAGTCACACCAACTGCGACGGCCGCTCCTGCCATGAAAAAAACATCGGCTATGGAATCCGCCTCGAAAAATGCTGCGCCAATCGCCGTCACCAAAAGCGCGAACATTGGGCCAACTGTTGATGTGCCCGCAAATCTCGCCGCGTTGGTTCCTGCCGACGCCGTGGCTGTGATTTACATTCCAAATGCCGCCGCCGCGGAAGCGTTGACAACACAACTTGGCACCATAGGCGGACCAATGCGCGGCGTTGTTGCGTCATCCAAAGCCATTCAATCCATCTTGAAGACCAACTTAAAAACTGATTTGGAAATTCCAATGGATCAGCCGTTGCTGTTCTGGATCACCATGCCTGTGGCCGATGAGAACGATCCAAATCAAGACGGCATGGGCGGTCCAGACATTCGCTCATTCATGGCCATGAAAATTCCTGGCGCCACCAAGGACAATGTGAAAGCAAAAACAAAACGCACCAGCCTTGCGCTGCTTGCCAATGACATGGTTGTGGTGGGAGCGCAAAAAGCCGCTTATGAAATGCCCGCCACTGGCGCCGCGACAAGCGCGCTGCTGAAGCAACTTCCAGCGGGCTTGGTCAGTGGTCGGGTTGATCTTGGAACAATTATTCACGAGCAAGAGGAGAACTTGCGCATGGGCGCCAGCTTTATTGGCATGGCCATGGCGCCAAACGCGCCGCTTTCAAAGGATGCCACGGAGCAGGAGAAAGAAAGCGCCCAGATCAAGGAACAAATGAGTTCCGCCATGAGCGATCAAGCCACGCGTTTGATCGACTTGTTCACGGAGCTCAAAAGCGCTTCGTTTTCCTTGGGAACCAATGGTGATCAACTGAATATCTGGGCCGATTGGACGCGCGACGCCGCGTGGCCAGA
>CAIUGT010000146.1 GCA_903898755.1 uncultured bacterium
ATGTGGTACCCCAAGCCAGGCGACGCGAATCCCATCGCGGGCTTGATGGTGTTTGAAGTGGCGACCGGTCGCATGATCACAGTGGATGTTGGCGATGAACGCGATCAATATATTTACGGCATTCGCTGGAGCGACCACAATGAGCTTCTGTATTTTCGCACCAATCGCAGGCAAAATTCGCTGGATCTGGTCGCCGCCAATCCAACCACTGGCGCCTCGCGCGTGATTGTGAATGAGACGCAAGACACATGGCAAGACAATCATCCGCTTCTGAAGTTTCTTGCCGACGGCGACCGCTTTGTGTGGAGCAGCGAAAAGAGCGGCTTCAATAATTTGGAACTTCGAAAACTTTCCGACGCGCATTTCGTTCAGCCACTGACGCGACATGCGTGCCCCGTGGTCGACATTGTGCAGATTGATGAAGCCAGCGGCCAACTGTGGTATCGCGCCAACAGCGCTGCTACGCCAATGTTGGCGCAAATTCACCGCGTGAATTTGGACGGGACGGGTGAGCAGCAGTTGACCGATGGCGCAAGTCATTGGTCCAGTCTTCAGCGCTCGCCTGACGGAAAGTTTTTCATCGCCACCGCCGAGACGCCAACCACACCACCGCGCACTGTGTTGTTTGCTTTGGATGAACACAACGCCGCCAAAGAAATCGCCACGCTTGCCGCGGCGCCCGCCGATGGATTTGTAAAAAATAATTTGCGTCAGCCCGAGTTGTTCACCTTCACCGCCGCCGATGGCGTCACGGCGCTGTGGGGCGAATTGTTTTTTCCTCCAGACTTTGACGCCACAAAAAAATATCCGTTGCTCATTGATGTCTACGGCGGACCAAGTTCACAGGCCATCACCGGCCGCTTTGATGCGGGGTCGCCTGATCGCGCGCTTGGTTTGCTGATCGCAAAGATTGATAATCGCGGCACGCAAGGGCGCGGAAAAGCCTTTGAATCAGCCACATATCTCAAGTTGTGCGGCGCGGATATCGACGATCAAGCGGCGGGGGCGAAGGCACTTTCGCTGCGCCCGTATGTGGACGCCAGTCACGTTGCCATGAAGGGACATTCATACGGCGGCACCATGAGCGCCATGGCTGTGTTGCGCTACCCAGATATTTTTTGCGCGGGCGTGGCTGGCGCGCCCGTGACCGATTGGCGCAACTACGACACCATTTATACGGAGCGCTACATGCGCACTCCAAAAGAAAATCCTGACGGCTACGACGCGGGCAGCGCCGTGAAACTTGCCCCCACACTCAAGTCGAATTTGCTTTTAATTCATGGATTGGTCGATGACAATGTGCATCCATCAAACACATTGCAAATGGCCAAAGCAATGCAGGACGCGGAAGTTCCTTTTGAAATGATGATCTTTCCCGACTCAGATCACGGCATTCATTCTCCCGCCTACAAAGCCAAAGCCTGGTGGTTCTTGGCGGAGCATTTAGGATTGTTGCAGCAGGCAACTGAAAATAAAATAAAGCCGCCAATCTCCGTTCCAAATGAGAGCGCTTCAGTGCAGCCATCAACACCCGTCACGCCAGTAATCGAGCCAACATCAGACGCATCAGTTACTCCAATACAACCTGCCGGAGCCACTCCATGAATTCCAAAATGCCAACTGACCGTGGTCATGTTCACACCGAGCATCATCACCCCGACAACTTGGCTCTTGATGCGTGCACGCCCGCGCAACTGATCAAGCAACTTGCGCATGACCATGAAAACGTTCCCAGAATTATTGCGCAAGCGGCGGGCGAACTTGGCGCCTTTGTGCAGCGGCTTGTCCCCAAAATGCGCAACGGCGGCAGACTTATTTATATAGGTGCGGGCACCAGCGGTCGCTTGGGTGTGCTGGACGCCAGCGAATGTCCGCCAACGTTCCGCAGCGATCCTGGCCAGGTCATTGGCCTGATTGCCGGCGGCGACGCTTCGCTGCGCAAGAGCAGCGAGGGCCGTGAGGACGAGCTCATGGGAGCCAAGGAGCAGTTGGACCCCCTGAATTTGACCGCAAATGACACGCTGCTGGGGATAGCCGCAGGCGGCACAACGCCGTATGTCTTGGGCGCCATTCGCCTGGCCAAGGCGCGTGGTGTTTCCACGGCGCTGCTGACATGCGCCCCGCGGGATGTGCCGCCGGATTGTGACCAATTGATTGTCTTGAACACTGGCGCGGAGTTGCTCACGGGCAGCACGCGCTTGAAGGCTGGCACCGCGACCAAGTTGGCGCTGAACGCGATCACCACCGCAGCATTCTCCGCGCTTGGAAAAGTCTACGGACAAATCATGGTCGACCTTGCCGCCACCAACGAGAAGTTGATCGACCGCGCGGTGCGCATGTTGACGCACATTGCGCCAGAGGTCACGCGCGAGCAGGCGTTGCATTTGTTGACGCAAGCGGGTGGGCAATTGCGAGTGGCTATTGTCATGGCCAAGTTGAACATTGACCGCGACGGCGCCGTGGCGAAATTGTCCGCCGCCAATAATTCATTGCGCGATGTGATTGGCTAAATTCTAAAAACAACACGACCCCGTCGTGAGACGAGGTCGTGTGTAAATCGAAAGACCAGTCGTGACTTGCGTCACAACAAGGCCGGATAGATTTAGATCATGCCGTTCAGTGTG
>CAIUGT010000147.1 GCA_903898755.1 uncultured bacterium
GAAACATGCGTATTCCTCGCTGAATCCTTCACAGGTTCGAGTCCTGTAGCGCCCACATCTTTCTTGTGCATTCATCCAGTCGCATGCTTGATGTGTTGCGACAGATACGCTGCACGCATGAAAACTCAAACCATTATCAACTGCGTATTCGCCGTTGCATTTGTTGCCTACGTTGTGTGGTCGCGCAATCCAACCTTTGACAACATCACGTGCAAGGGCTGGAAGGTTGTTGACGAAGACGGGAAGGAACGCATTGTGACGGGCACGGACCAATTTGGATTTTGCAGCGTGGCGTTTGTGGACCAAAACAAAAAAATGCGGATCAGTGCGGGAACTCGCGCCTCTGGTCTGGCTGGTGTGGGCATATTCGATATGGATGGGAAATCGCGGATAGCGGCTCTATCGTTTGCAGATGGAGTGGTGATGCTGCCAACGCATGACTGGGAATCCAATAAGGCCGCCAAAGTGGAGGGTGCTGCGGAGTTGCCAAAGAATAATGAGAACTTGCAAGCCACGCCAAATCCATAGTGACGTTGACGCTTATTGACAACGCAGCGCGCGGTTGCTGAATGATGTCCACGGGGAAACCGCTTCTCGTTCCTCAAAACGTCTTCGCTACAGTATGAAAATGAACATTAAAATTATTCCAAGAGTTCTGTTCGCCGGTGTGCTTGTTGTGTTGTTGAGCGCGTTCCAATCCACTCCTCCAGCAGTGAAAAGTACGGCAAGTCAAAGTATTCGAATTTATGCCGCCGCCGCGTTGTTTAATGGCAGGGAAACCTTTTTCAATGTGAAGTTAATTGAGAAATTGGAACAGAATGGGTTCGCGGATTTCTTGCCGCAAAGAGATGGGTTTGAGTTTGGGCAATTGAAAAAAAATCTCGCCGCGAAATTGCCGCCAGCTGATGCGGATGCCGCGCTTGTGAATATTATTTATTTTCTGGACATGGGCGTGTTTGTAGCTCAAAGCGATGTGGTGATTGCGAACGTGGATGAACCGATTGATCCAGGCGTGGCCGTAGAAATTTCGTATGCCAGGCTTATGGGAAAAACTGTCATTGAAATCCATACCGATGTTCGGACTCCATATGGGGATCCTGGACCATTTGGTGGCATGCATTTCTTTATTGCCTTTCAAGCCGATCGCTTTATACAGGCCTATATGCCAAGCAAGTCTCCAACTGAAGCGGAATATCAATTGAATGAACTGTCGAAAAAAATAATTGCAACAATCAAAAGTGTTGGTGTGACACACTCGACAAAGCTTCCAGACTATGTCTTGTCCAATCCGCGATTTGCGGGAATTTTAAAAGGCGCAGATCTGCTCTTTTCTGGAATCGACAATATTCATAGCGAAGAAGGCTTGCAGAAAATTACTCAGCGCTATTTAGACAACAAGGCGGAACTTGAAAAACTTGCTCCGCTTAGTGTTCAATAGCGCGGTATTTTTCAGCCTTGCATGATGAATTGAAACAAGGTCCCGTGTGGGTTTAAATCAAATGAAACTTTTTTTAAGATTTATCAGTTGCTTAGTGCTTGCGTCTTGCGCGGCGGTGACGCCAACAACCGCGCCAGTTTCTCAAGCAACTTCGCCAACGTTGTCACTAGAAATGGTCGCGCTCACGCCCGCCTTTCCGGTGGTGCGCGACAACGCGGTGTTGCATCAATCCGGTCCCGTCAATTTCTCCGCGGCGTTTCTGGTGCAGCAGCGCGCGGCCTTTGGAAATAATCCCGCGGATGAATTCAATCGCATGACGCGCTACGAACTTGGAAAGATTGCGCACCATGATCCACTAAGCGCGTTTGGAACGGTCAGTGAAACATTCACCTCCAAGCCCGATCCAACCAAGATTGAATTTGGCCAGGCAAGCGTGACCGATCTCTTTGGTGATGGCGGCAAGGCGGCCACAACCCACATGGTGGATATTGCTGGCGAAGAAGTGAAGCGCGGCAAGTCGCTTGCGCAAGATGTGGCCGACCTGCGCAGCGGCGTGTTGACCACGGACGATTTGCCAATTCATGTATTTCACTATGTGGATCTTGATGGCGACTCCCACTGGGTGACCGAAAATAATCGCGCGTTGACGGTGTTGCGCATGGCCAAACTGAATCCCACCAAGATTCTGGTGCTGAAGAAATCAGATCTAGAAAAAAAGCAGGGGGCGAATTCATTGCTCAGCGTGCTGAACCGTTTCAAAGCCATGCCCAACTGCAAGCCATCGCCAGAAATGTATATACGCATTGCGGGCGTGAACGACATTGGCCAGCCGCGCAACTCGTGGGATTGGGACGCGCCGTTTGGCTCTGTGGTGAAGTGAATTTGCTACTTTCACATGCAATGACCGAGCATCCGCACAATCCACTTCAGGGCATGACTCTTGAAGCCATCTTGACCATCTTGGTGGAGCGCCACGGTTGGGAAACTTTGGCGCAGCGAATAAACGTGCGCTGTTTCACAAGCGATCCAAGCATTAAATCTAGCCTGACTTTTTTGCGCAAGACTCCCTGGGCGCGCCAAAAAGTAGAAGCCTGGTACCTGTACGACTTGCGCCGCGGATATAAATAATTTCGCCGCAAGTTCTTGTCGCGTATCGCCACGCGCCAAGTGATGCGCACGAATCAGCTGCATGTCATGCAGCGCATGTTTATCAATATGTTGCCCAAAGGAATCAGGTTATTGCACCTACAACGCTGAGTTGGATCACAGTGAAATAGAAAGCATTCGATTTGTTAAAAAATAGTAAAAAGAATGTGCATGGCGATGATCAGGGTCTAAATTAAATTGTCTTGCCTCGTGCCTCCGACCCACAGGATTTTGCTTGAACACATCGCATTGCCCAACCAAATTTCTGACGCTTGCTATTGCAACTGTCTTTGGAATTTCTTTGGCCGCACACGCGCAAGTTGAACGTGAATTTAGTGGATCAGTTGACTCCCAAATTGGCGTCATGCCACACGCCCACACCATTCTGCAGCCGCTACCAGAAGGCATTGCCGGCTGGGGCAACGGCGACCTGAAAACTGGTTGCAAAGGCTGCAACAAAGAAGCCATGTACAAAGCGTTCATCGCTTCAAGAGGCCAGCAAGACAAGGCTGTGCAAATGCTTGCGGATACGCCAAGCGACACCGACATTCTTGACAACAACTTTGATGTGACCATTGACCCCGCGGTGTCATTTATTTCTGGCAGCAACACCATGACGCTGGCCAGCACGGTGAACGGATTGACGCAGTTCACTTTTCGCCTGCGCAGCAACAACACAAGCATTACTAATGGGTACACCATTTCAAGCGTGGTGATTAATGGAGTCACAACAGTGCCTGGCTCCGCCGTCACAAGCGTGGGCACATATGGCCGCAGCGTGACGCTTGATCGCGCCTACAACATTGGCGAGCAATTCACGGTGAAGGTGAATTATTCCGGCACGCCGGTCAGCGTTGGCTTTGGCAGTTTTGTGATTGGCGCCACGGCCATGAACAGTCTTCCCTTTTCGTGCAATCTTTCAGAGCCGTACTACTCGGCAAGTGTGTGGCCAGTGAAGGACGGCGAAAATGCGCAGCCTGGCGACAACTCCGACAAGAGCACGGCGACCATTTCAATTACCGCGCCAAGCGCGTACAAAAGTATTTCAAATGGCGTGCTGCAATCCATTACGCCAGTAGCTGGGGGCAAAAATAAAACCACATGGCGCACGAACATTCCAACCGCGTCGTATTTGTTTTGCTTCGCCATTCACGCGTACAACGTGTACGACTACACCTACAACTATCCACTGCCCGGTGGTGGCACTGGCAGCATGCCGTTTCAAATAAATATTTCTCCGCCCAGTGATACTGCGAACAACCGCGCTGTGTGGAGCCAGTCCTTGCAGATGATGGAAACACTGCGCCCGCTGTTTGGCGTGTATCCATTTGTGTCTGAAAAATACGGCATTTATCAATTCACATTTGGCGGCGGCATGGAGAATCAAACGATCACTGGAATGGGTGGATTTAGTGAAAGCGTGACGGTGCATGAACTTGGTCACCAGTGGTGGGGCGACAATGTCACATGCAAAACATGGAATGATATTTGGCTCAATGAAGGATTTGCCACGTACTCGGAAGCCCTTTGGTATGAACGCAAGCCTGGATCAACTGGTCTGCCCGCGTTGCACAGCGCCATGGCTTCGCGTCGGCCCGCGGCGGCGGCGCTCACTGGAACAACTAGCGCCAGCGTGTATTGCTACAACGTCACCAACGCCAGCACTGTTTTCAGCAGCAGCACTACGTACAACAAAGGCGCGTGGGCGCTGCACACGCTGCGCAAATATGTTGGCGACGTGAAGTTCTTTCAAATCCTTGCCAACTATCGCACTGCGTATCAAGGCTCTGGCGCGACCACGCAACAATTCGCCGATGTGGCCAGCGCAACCTACGGCTCCAGTTTGCAGGACTACTTTGATTCATTTGTGTTTGGTCAAGGAGCGCCGGTGTATTCATATGGAACGCAGGCGGTCACCATCAATGGCAAGACGTATCTGAAGTTGCACCTGAAGCAAACGCAAAGCACACTCATGGGCAAGGCCGGCAAATTTGTCACGCCGATTGATGTGAAAATGACCACCGCAAGCGGCGCCACGACCGCGGTTATTTTCAACAACGAGCGCGAGGAATCTTTTGTCATTCCAACCAACGGACTTGTCACGGCCGTGGTGCTTGATGAAAGCAATTGGATTTTGAACAACGGCAAAGCGAGCTCGACCTACTTGGCTAGTCCGCCAAAGTTGCTGGAGGCATTCCCCGCGCCGGGAGCAACCTTGGATTGTTCGGCTTCGCCAACAACGGCGCAGTTGACCTTTAGCGAAAACATTGTGGCCACGGGCGCGAACTTCACCGTTGTGGGTCCTTCGGGCGCAATCACCACCACGTATTCCTACAACGCCGGCACCAATACGGTGTCGCTTGGTCTTGGCACGCTTTCGGTGGCGGGCACATACACGGTCACGGTTTCGGATCTGGTGACGGCTGGCGGCATTCGCCTTGACGGTGAAATTGCAAACGCCAGTTCGTCCGCAAGTCTTCCGTCTGGTGATGGCTTGGCCAATGGCGCCGCGGTGTACACATTCACATTGGCGTGCACGCCATGTCCAGCCGATCTGAATGCAGACGGACTGGTGGATAGTTCGGATGCAAGTTTGGCCCTGCTTGACTTTGGTTTTTGCCCAAACTGCGCGGCCGATCTTGATGGCGACTCCAACGTCGACTCCAGCGACATTAGTTTGTTGCTGTTGGATTTAGGGTCTTGCCCTTAACTCTTGCGTCGTCTTGCTGGGAAGATTCCCACCACGCCAATTAATGCCAACACTCCAGGAGCGAGCACCGTAGTGGCCACAGTTTTGGTCAACTTCGCGCTGTATGTGCCCTTGTTATTCGTAAATGTCTTTTGTGATGGGCGGACAACGCTTTGAATGATTTGCACAAAAAATAGTTGCGCATGTATTTGCGTAAGAATGTCTTTGGGTGAGCGCAAAATACTTTTTGTAAAAGTCGCGTTTGCGGCGCGTGAAGGCACATTTACAAACTATTTATAAAAATCGTGAAATTGCGTGACTGTGACCACCTGTTTTTTACGTTTACATCTATGGAACCAGAGTTCATGTCACGGGACCTACCGTGAACTGATTCCAAAGTTGTACATCGATTTCAAACGCAGTGGGAACTGCGAATGCAAATCGAATCACTTTGCTGGCAGCGATTACAAACGCAGTGGGGACTGCACTTGAATCACGGCCCAACTCGCTTTGCTCACGTAGAGCAATTCGTTTATTTCGACGCTGGCAGGCGTTTTCTGCCGTTTGGAATTACCGCCATTTCAATATGGTTTGGTGATTATTTTGAGTCTTTCGACTCAAGGGGTTTTTACTATGCAAAACACAACACTTGTATCTACATCAATTCTTTCATGCCTTTGCGCAACCGCTTTCATTGCGGCGCCAGCGAGTGCGACACCAGTCAGCTTTGGTCAACTGCAATTTGGTGGCACACCGATCGCCATGACTTCGGGCACCGGCGTTGGTAATGACGGTTACTACATGAACACCAGCACTGGTCCAAGCAGCGCGCAACTTTTGATCGGCATCAAGGCGCACGAATACCGCAACGGCAACATGCCAGCTGGTTCAAGCACGGATTCAACGCTTTCGGGCGGTGGTAATTGGCTGAACGTCAATGGCACAACAGGTGCGTACTCCGCGCTTGCGGGCGTTGCAGTCAGCAAGCCAAGTTGGAACCCAAACGCTCCAAGTTGGGGCTTTACCTGGAGCATTACGCTTGATGGCCTACGCCCAGCGGTTGGCGCCATCAGCATGAACATGGAGATCACCCGACCTGACTTGCAGGTTGTGACAGTCGTTGCTTCGCAGGATGTCGGAACGAATTTTGGCCCAACCGATATGGCTTGGCAACAGAACTGGAATCTGGGTTACCTAGGTGTCTTCGGCGGCGGTGTTGACGCCAACACCGTGGGCGATTGGAAGATCAAGATCAGGACTTTCTCTGGTTCCACCACATACGGTCAACAAGAAATTACTGTCACCGCAAATGCAATTCCCACCCCAGGCGCGGCCGCTTTGGTCGGCCTTGCTGGCGCAGTCATGGGTCGCCGTCGACGTAACTAATTCATAATTGCACTTTCACTGACACTTTCACTTTGTTACTTCACTTGAAATAAAAATCGCTTACATCGCCGTGTAAAACGCACGCGGCGGTAAATTCCCAGCCCCTGAGTTGCAAAACTCGGGGGCTTTTTTATGTGAAAGACGTGCGCGCATTCTTTCGCCCATTCTGCTGCTCTACTATTGCTGCGTGCGTCAGAACCCACATCAGCGAAGCGAAGAGAATTTGGCCGCGCGTCGCGCCAGTGTTCCCGCGTTGAAATATCCAGAGGCGCTGCCGATTACGGCGGCGCGCCAAGACATTCTTGCGGCGCTGCGTGGCAATCAAGTTGTGGTGGTGGAGGCCGAAACCGGCAGTGGCAAGACCACGCAATTGCCCAAGATGTTGCTGGAAATTGGCTGCGGCGTGGCGGGTGAAATTGCGCACACGCAACCGCGCCGCATTGCAACGCGCGCCGCGGCGACGCGCTTGGCGGTGGAACTTGGCGTGCCGCTTGGAACATTGGTTGGCTATCAAATCCGTTTTGAACAGCGAGCGGACGCGGGCACATTGGTGCGCGTGGCCACCGACGGAATTATTCTTGCGCAGCTTGCGCACGATCCGCTGTTGATGCGCTACGACGCCATTATTGTGGACGAGGCGCATGAGCGCAGTTTGAATATTGACTTTCTGCTGGGCGCGCTGCGGCGCATTGTTGCGGCGCGAAAAGAGTTCAAGGTGATCTTGACCAGCGCCACATTTGAGGCCGATCGTTTTAGCGAGGCCTTTGGTGGTTGCCCCGTGATTCGCGTGGCTGGTCGTGCGTTTCCAGTGGAGGTTCGTTGGCGCGATATTGCGGCGGAGGATCATGCGGATCCCATTCTTGTGACCGACGCGATTGAAGAGTGTTTGCTGGAGGGGCCGGGCGATGTCCTTGCGTTTCTGCCTGGCGAGCGCGAGATTTTGGATGTTGCGGAAACGTTGCGTGGTCGCGCGGGCGCGCGTGGTGTTGAAATTCTTCCGCTGTATGGACGCTTGGGTGATGCGCAACAAGATGAAGTGTTTGCGCCCGCAAAGACTCGACGCGTGACGCTGGCCACTAATGTGGCCGAAAGTAGTTTGACTGTTCCGGGCGTGCGCTTTGTTGTTGACAGCGGCTTGGTGCGCATGAGTCGCTTCTCGCCCAAGTCGCGTATTGAAAGATTGTTGGTGGAGCCGGCGAGTCAGGCTTCGCTTGAGCAACGTCGTGGTCGCGCGGGTCGCGTGGCTGCTGGCGTGTGCGTGCGCCTAGGAAGCTTGGAGGATTTTTCGTCACGCGCTGTGGCAACGCCGCCCGAAATAAAACGCACTTCGCTGGCAGGAGTGATTTTGCGCATGCGTGATTTGGGTTTGGGTGAGCCGTCCACATTTCCTTTTCTTGATCCGCCGGGTGCGCGACAAATAGAGGAGGGCGAGCGCACGCTGTTTGAAATTGGCGCCACTGATCGGCATGGTCGCCTGAGCAGTGTGGGCAAGAAAATGGCCAAAATGCCCGTGGATCCGCGCGTTGCGCGCGTGGTGGTGGCGGGGCTGGAGCTGAACTGCGCGGCCGCGGCGATCACCATTGCGGCGTTTCTTTCCGTGGCTGATCCGCGTGAGCGGCC
>CAIUGT010000148.1 GCA_903898755.1 uncultured bacterium
AGCGCCTCCGTCTCTTTGCGACTCATGCAATAGACAATCACCGCGTCACCGCGATGACGCTGCAACACGCCCAAGATTTGCTTGCGCCCATCAACGCGCGGTTCGATTCGATAGATCAAATTGGGGCGATCGAAATTTCCAACCAGCACCAGCGGATCCGCGAGTTCCAGTTGCGCCACAATGTCATCGCGCACCGGAGGCGCCGCGGTGGCGGTGCATGCGTGCAGACTCACTCCAGGAAACATGGTTCGCAATTGCTTCAGTTGCCGATACTCCGGCCGAAAATCATGACCCCACTGGCTAATGCAGTGCGCCTCATCAATTGCGATCGCGCGCACACCCACGCTGCCAAGCCATGTATCAAAGCCCGGCGTAAGCAGCCGCTCCGGCGACACGAACAGCAAACGCACTTCGCCAGCGCGCACCGCGCGGCGCACATCATCGCGCTCCTCATTGGTCATGCCTGAATGCAGCGACGCGGCGGGATAGCCGTTGGTGCGCAGACCATCCACTTGATCTTTCATCAATGCGATCAGCGGACTCACGCAGACATCAATGCGAGTGTCGCCCGCACGCGCCGCCGCGAGCGCGGGCACTTGGTAGCACAAACTTTTTCCGCCACCCGTGGGCATGACCACCAGAGTGTCGCGCCCTGCAATGCCCGCGGCGATTGCTTCGGCCTGCAGCGGGCGCAACGTGTGGAATCCCCAGACGCGTTGAATATCTTCAACGACCGCGGGGTCGAGTTCAGGCGCAGTGCACCCGACAACATCGATCCCATGTGCAGCCTGCACAGGTATGAGCGAGTCCGTTCGCATGTTTGGAGTCTAGTGGCGCGCGGTCAGATTTTTGAATTTGCGTGGAAATTTCGCACAAATTCTATTTGTTGAAATGAAATTTATTTCTTCTTCAGCATGGCGCCAAACGCGTCAGCCATGGTCTTTAAACCAAGTTGAGCGCTGCCCCAGTCGCTCATCTTTTCAGAGCTAAAGCGCTGCGTGTTTTGCGTGTCCGCGTAGGCAGCAACTGGTGCGCCGTCCTTGCCATCAAGCGCGTACATCTCGCACGCAACATAGCCATAGCCCCTACCACGCATCTGACTTTGCGGCGCAATGTTCAGCGCTGGAATATTTTGCTTCAAGCCGGTGATGGACGCGCGAATTTCCAACACGCCAGGACCAACGGCCGTCGCGACAGGCAACCCAACCGCGCCAATGATGTCATTGCGGAACTGAATAGAAAGTTTGCTGGCTTCGTCAGGATTGTCACCATTGGCTTCAATCTTTACTTCTTGAACAAGCACTGACTTGAAAGCGCTCATGTTCGTCATTGGATTTTTGTAGGAGTGAATTTCCGTGCTCTTGTTGTAGTCCAAAGGAAACTTCGCGGGAATAAAGCCAGTCAACTCCACATTGGTGCCCTTGTTGCAAGCGGAGCAGATGAAGGCAAGACAGACAGCGGCGGCAAATTTGGTGATTTTCATTTGGGTTTCCTTTGAATGAAGTGATGCATGACAGACGTCAACTATAACTACAAAGTGCATGTGAGTCTTGCGTCGCAAACGCTTGACGCAAAGTGCTTGGCGGATTCAATGGAGGTGATTCACGCACAAAAAATTTACGGCACAAATCGTGGCGGCGGCGGCGCAATCACTGTCAGACCATCGATCATTATTTTCCACGCATGCAGGGAAAAGTGCGAAGGACCCTGCGCGCCGTACAGCGTGTCGCCTTCTAGCGGATGCTCCAAGTATGCAAAGCCCGCTCGAATTTGGTGGCGCCGGCCTGGTCCGATCAATTCAACTTCCACCACGTCCACTCCGCGCGCGACAATGTGACGCAACACTTTCCACTTGCAACGGCCGCCGGTTTCCCATGAACCCGCGCGCGACACGGAAACTTTTGCGGAGCGCTTGTAGCGGCCCTCAAAGTGCAGACGGAAATTTCCTTCCTTGTCCAAGCCGCCTTTGACCAACGCCAAATATGTTTTGGCAATCGCTCCGTCGGCGCCGCCCATGGCCGTGCGCAGGCGTTCATGCGCTTCCAACGTTTTTGCAATCA
>CAIUGT010000149.1 GCA_903898755.1 uncultured bacterium
CCACCACCGCCGCGCACATTCACTTTCTTGCCCGTCATGAGTTCACGAATGTCAGTTGAACTTAAATTTTTGGTGGCTGGTCTGCCCCACGCAAGTTGCGCCGCCTGCGTGATTCCGCGGTTGTCCGCGGTCTCCAACAAGTCGCCGCCAATCAGCGTGATATTGACCGTGACTTCATTCTTGCGGTAATCCATAAAGCGATAGTGCGCGCGCGCGTTGTTGCTGAGCCAACCCGACCACACTTGACTTGCAACATTTTGATTTTCCTCTGTCACCTTGCCGGCCTTTGGCAACTCTGACATGAGTTGGGTTGCGTGCGCAACTTCAACGTCTTGCGTTGGCGTGACCGCCAATGCCGCGGTGGCAAATTCTAGAAGTTGACTTTCTGTTGGAACGCCCTCGCCTGCGGGAAGCACTGCAATAAACGCGCAATTTGTTGGGTTGAACTCGTTGGTGAAGCGCTTCGCGATTTCATCGGACGTGATGGTTGGAAGCAACTCTTTCAACACATCAAGTCGTTGCTGCGGAGACATCATTGGCTCGCCAGTGGTGACGGAATTATTCATGCGAGCCACAAGCGCGCTGGCTGGAACGGTGGATTCTGTTTCCACGGAGCGCTCGGCGCCAGACATGATTTGTTTTTTCACGTCTTCAATTTCACGTGCGGTAAATCCAAACGTGCGCGCGCGCTGCAACTCCAGCGCAAGTTCTTGCAACGCGGGTTTCCACTTTCCAGGCGCGGCGCGTCCCAAAAATTCCATGCTGTACAACGTGTTCACATCGTTGCCAGCGGACACGCCACCACTTTGATAACTGGTTCCGCCCGCCGCCACCTTGGCCTCAAGTCTGCGATTCATTGCGCTTTCGCCGATACTTTCAACAAGGTCTTCTCGGTACTGCGCCACTGTTGTGGTTGCGGGATGCGCAGGTTCCAAACGCGTCATGCGAAAAGTTTCGGAATTTATTTCCGGATCGCTGGCCACAATGGCGAAACTTTTGTCATACGCCTTCACGCCGGAAGCTTGCGGCGTTGCGTTGGCTTTCTTAGGCGCGCCACCAAATGTTTTTTGAATGACCTTGATCACTTCGCTGGGATCAGCGTCGGCCACAACCATGACCGTGGCATTGGCGGCGCTGTACCATTTGCCGTAATAATCCTTGAAATCTTGCGGAGTGAGCCCATTAATGGACGCTTCGGTGCCAATAGTTTGTCGCTTGCTGTACAGCGAACCTGGCGCGATGCGCTCCATGATGTAATCACTGGTGCGTTGACGGGCGGACAAACCGCGGCGACGCTCCTCTTGAATAATTTGGCGCTCGGCGTCAATTTCTTTTGGCGTAAGCAAAAGTTGATACATCACATCTGAGAAAAACAACATGCCCTTGGCCAGCGTCTCTGGCTTGGTGTCGGGTAATGAAAGTTGATACGTGGTTTGTTCCATATTGGTGAACGCATTTTGATCGCGGCCAAATTGCATGCCAAGCGATTGAAAGAACGGCACCACTTCACCAGGCTTGAAATTCTGCGAGCCGTTGAAAGCCATGTGCTCCAAGTAATGGGCGATGCCGCGTTGCTGCTCGGTTTCATTCAGCGAGCCGGTGCCCATGTGAACCCACACAATGGCGCGGCCCGGTGGATTGGAATGTTTCATCACGATGTACTTCATGCCGTTGTCCAGTTGCCCCGTGACCAGCGAAGGATCGCTGGGTAGCAGCGCAATTGTGGCGCGCGAAAAACTATCGCTGGTGAAGAAGGCGAGCGCGGCAAAAAGAATCGCCGCGAAGAATTTGTTGAATTGAGTTGTCATGGTTTTCTCCTTGCGATTGATCTGCAATCGCGATTGATGAGC
This sequence comes from uncultured bacterium, assembly GCA_903898755.1. Lineage (GTDB taxonomy): Bacteria > Planctomycetota > Phycisphaerae > Phycisphaerales > SM1A02 > SYAC01. Next base: position 1,851 of record CAIUGT010000149.1, read on the forward strand.
CGCGGGCATGCGCCCCACGCGCCCATCGAGTGATGGCGCGCGCATGAAGAAAGCGTAGCGAAAAATGGCGGCAATCACTCGGGGCGCATGGCTACTATCCACCTATGCCAAGAGTGACCCACGCACAATGATCGTCGCTCGCGCGCATTCATTTATATTGCAAGCGCGGCTAGCCACATCGCTGGCAGCGGTCGCTGGGTACGCCAACGTGATTGGATTCCTGGTGTGCGGCGTGGTGGTGAGCCATGTCACCGGACACGCCACGCATTTGGGCCGCGATGTGGCCAATGGAGATTGGCAACCTGTTGGATTGTTGCTGACCTTGCTGGGCGCGTTTTTTATAGGGGCATTTTTATCAGGCATTGCGACGGAAATTGGCCGGCGGCGTGGATGGCCATCTATTTACGTTTTGCCGGCGGCGCTTGAAATTGTTTTGTTGATTGCGTTTGCCATTGGCGTGCAACTGCATGACCCGCATTCCGTGGAAGCCGGCGCAGGCCTGTGGTTGATTTCCATCATTGCGTCTCTCGCCATGGGCGTGCAGAACGCAACGATTACAAAAATTTCCAGCGGCGTTGTTCGCACCACGCATCTCACAGGAATCTTGACGGACCTTGGACACGAGTCCGCGCAACTCACACTGTTCCGGCGATGGCTTGGTGGCTCCGTGGTTGCGGCCGACGCGGATCATGGCGGTCCAAGTCCGCAGCGACTTGGTTTGCTGCTTGCAATTTTTATGGCGTTTATTGGCGGCGGCGTTCTAGGCACGTTGGCCTTTGGGTGGCTGCCAAAATTAAGCATGATTCCGCCTATTTTTCTGCTTGGATGGATCATTATCGCGGACATACGCATGCCGATTTGCGAGTTGCAAGAAACTATTTTGGCGGACATGCGATTGCCGAATACGCCCGAAGAATCACTGGCTTTTTTCAGAGCCGTGCCTCAAGGAAGCGCGCGCAATGCCTCCGCAAAACTTCCCGATCTTGGAGCGTGGATTGCGCGCGTGTCGAACACCAAGCGCACAGTGATTGTGGACTTAAGCGGCGCGAACGTGACTGGCGCAATGGCGGTGCAATCCATTCGCGACATGCTTGACCGCGGACGCGAACAGGGCCGCAAGGTGATTGTGATTGGCCTGAGTGTGGGGGCCTGCGCATCCATTAACGCGCACTCGCATAGAACACTTTTGGACCCAACCAATTGCGCCGCTGATATTGCGCGGGCGCTTGAAATGTTAACTGTGTAATATTATAATATTTTTATATGCGAAGGCCAAAGAAATCTGGGGCGCTCGGTTCGGGAAATGGCTGGAACGATCTGCAGTGGCGCGCGGTGAATTCACCGCACCGCATGCACTTGGTGAGCATGTTGGAAGCCTTAAAAAAATCGACCGTAGCCGAATTAGCAGAATTAACAGGGCGAAGTCAACAATCAATTTATCCGCACTTAAAAATTCTGGTCAAAGCTGGACTTGTGCGTGAGTTACAAAAACCTGTCCATGTCGCAAAGAATGGACGCAAGAGTTCGAGCAAGGCAGTTCCAAACTTGTCCACCTTGCGATCAACATGCCTTTATGAGTTCAACCCCGCTTCATTTCAAAAGGCCACTGAAAGCAAAAATGGAGTTGGACTCATGCGAGCAACTCATCTCACTTCGATTTTATTGCATGACCTTGGTTTGCGATGCAAGCGTTGGGGTGAAGCCAATGAGCGCGCGGGCATGCGCGTTGCCCTTCATAACCAAAATCTAATGTCGACGGAAATCACGTGGTTCACAAATTCGCACTGGAAACAATTCAACAAGTTGGCCGCGCAGTTAATGAAGTTGATTAGAGATGCGCGCCACAATCGCAAGGGTCAGCGCATGTGCATTGGCTTGTTTCAATTTCCAGATGTGACGGTGTCGGAATTGAAGCACG
>CAIUGT010000150.1 GCA_903898755.1 uncultured bacterium
ATGGCCACGGAAACCGTAGAGAATTACATCAAGGCGCTCTATGCCTTGTGCCATGAATCACCAAGCGGTGAAGCTGGCATTGTGCGCTTGGCGCAAGAAGTGGGCGTGACCAAAGGCACCGCCACCAGCATGATGAAGCGCCTTGCGCTGGCGAGGTTGGTGAAAGCCGAACCCTATAGTGGAATTGCGCTGACCGCGAAAGGCAACAAGATCGCGCTGGATGTTCTGCGGCGCCATCGTGTCATTGAAACTTTTTTGGTGCGCACTTTAAAATTGGATTGGGCCGATGTGCACGAGGAAGCTGAGCGACTTGAACATGCGCTTTCGCCGCGTATTTTAGACCGCCTTGATGAATTCCTTGGTCGTCCCTCAACCGATCCACACGGCGACCCTATTCCGGATGCAGCGGGAAAAGTATCCAAGACGCGCAGCAAACCGCTTTCGAAATGCCAAGCCCATGAACACGTTTGCATTGTGCGCATCACGGATCAGAACCGGTCGTTCTTGCAGTTTGTCGCCCATAATGGATTGAAACCTGGTGTGAGTTTGGTGGTGAGAAGCGTGAGCACGCAAGCCCATTCCATGACTGTGCGCGTGAGGCGTGGCCAGGCAGTCACGCTTTCGCAAGTTGCTGCGTCAAAGATTTTGGTTCAGGCTCAAGCGCAACAAAATCGCTAAACTTTGCGCGTGCTTGATTCCATAGACACACACGAACAAGAGGCGCTTACCGCGCTCGCCGCAGCCACAAACGCTGCTCAACTAGAGGCCTGGCGCATTAGTTGGCTTGGAACTTCTGGTCGCATTGGCGCCATGATGGAAGCGTTGCGCTCGGCGCCAAAGGAAAAAAAGCCCGCACTGGGCAAGCAACTCAATGCCATGAAGCAAAAGTTGGAGGGGGCGTTCGCTCTGCAAAAAGCTGCGGGCAGTGCTGAAAGTGGACCCGAAATTGATATGACTGAGCCGGGATTGCCCGCAGGCACGGGACGTCGCCATGTTCTCACTCGAACCATCGCCGACATTGTTGATATTTTTGGCCGCATGGGTTTTCGCGTGGCAGAGGGTCCAGAAGTGGAGGACGAGTGGCACAATTTCACCGCGCTGAATATTCCAGAGGGGCATCCCGCGCGCGAGGGTACGGATAATTTTTACATGGCGGAGCAGGGTGGTATTCGCAGATTGCTTCGCACGCAAACAAGCACCGTGCAAATTCGCACCATGGAAAAAGAAAAGCCGCCGCTGAAGATTGTGGCGGTTGGGCGGGTGTATAGACCAGACACGCATGACGCCACGCACTTCTCCATGTTTCATCAAGTGGAAGGTTTGTGCATTGACAAAAATGTTTCCATGGTTGATTTGAAAACCGCTTTGTGGCAATTTGCACGCGCTTGCTTTGGGCCAGAAGCAGAAGTGCGCATGCGTCCAAGTTTCTTTCCATTCACGGAGCCCAGCGCTGAAGTGGATATGAAAATGAAAATAAAAGGCGAGTGGCGTTGGGTGGAGCTTGGCGGTTGCGGCATGGTTGATCCGGCTGTCTTTGAGTCCGTTGGTATTGATCCGGAAGTATGGTCGGGCTATGCGTTTGGTTTGGGCGTGGAACGCATCGCCATGCGCCGTCACGGAATCTCCGACATTCGCTGGCTGTACGAGAATGACACGCGATTTCTCAGGCAATTTTAATGTCCGTCAAATTTCTAGCGAAACTTGTCGTGCTCATCATCGCGGCAATTGCGCTGATCTATGGAGTTTTTATTGCTCTTGGAAAGAGCGGCGCGTCATGGGACGGCACTGGTCAGCAAAGCACACAGCAAGTTGATAAGCCTGTTGTCGTGGCGAACATTCCAGTGACCTCGCCGCAAACAAAGGCGGTGATGCCAATGGTTGATCCAGTGAAAGAAGACGCTGACGCAGTGCAAAAGCGGGTGAAGAAATCCGTGCAGTTCCTTGAGGAAGGCAACAGTGCGCAGGCGTTGGTTGAAATGCGCGCGGCTATTGATGTGGCGAAGTCGCAAATCGCATCGCCCGCTGAAATGGATGTGTTGTGCAACATGTTGATGCGCATTGAATATTGTGAAAATGGTCCAGACGGAATGTTGACATGGCTTGCTTCACCTGAAGCCGCGCTTGCAGTTGCGGATCCATTGGCACCTGGATCACTGGAGCGCAGCAGAATGAAAATTGAGGCGTTGTTATCAATGGGCAAGTTGCAAGAGTCGTGGGATGAATCCAAAGTATTGCTGGCGCGGTTTTCTCAGCCTGGCGCCGCGTCAGTGAAGGAACCATTGGCGCTTGAGCAAGCTATTCGCATCGCTGGAACAGCCGGCGCCAACGATCAAATTCCAGATTTGGAAATGCGCTTGCGCGCCTCGGTGGAAGCGGGAATTACCTTGAAAACATTGCAAGATCCGCAATTGCCATTGGCCACGCTGGGCACATTGGCCAAGGCGCGTGGTGATTGCGCGTCCGCAATCAAGTTGTACGACCAAGCGCTTGAAGGATTCGACATCAATCAATGGCTGCGCGAAAAACGCGTGGCTCCGTGGCGCATGCAAGTGTTGGCCTTGGTGGCCATGGACCGTGTTGATTGCTTGCGACAACTTGGCCAAAGTGAGCGTGCCAAAGGAAGAGCGAGCGTGTTGGCTGCAGATTTAGCCACCGCTCTTGGTGAAGATGATCCGATTTCTAGACAGGCCGCGGATCAACGCGATCAAATGTTGTATGCGCCAATGTCACCTTGAATGAAATCAGCCTGAGTTCTTTAGAAAATTATTGAGTGGATTTGGTTTTGGAAGCGGCTGGTTTTTTTGATTCTAAACTCGCCTCAATAATGGCCGCGAGGCGCCAGCCAGCCTTGTGCAATTCTTCTTCCGTGCGCGAGCCGGACCATTCAAGGTAGGAAATTCCATCTGGCATTTTCTTTTCCGTGGCGTCGCCCGATGCGCTTTCATTCTTAATGGTGACATTGCTGAACTCAAGTCGCTCGTGGGCTTGCGTGGACATTGGAATTATTTCATTGGCCCACGCTTGCGCCCACTCAGTGGGCTGGGATTTTGCGGCAGGCTTCCAGTCCGTTGGTTCGGAGTTGGCGAACCAAGCAATCACTTCCTCATCCGTGGCTTTTCCCTTGTGATTTGGCTGCTTTTCAATCTGTGCATCAACATGTTTCAAGGCCTCTTCAACTGCGTCGCTGTCCCAGAAACTGTGCAGGTTGGTGCCTTTACTTTTGCTTGATTTTTTTCCGGAAGATTTTCCGCCCGATTTGCTGTCGCTTTTGGAATCACTTTTTGAATTTTGTGAGTTACCTAAAATCATGTTGAATCCATTGCCGCCGTGATCGGGGAAACTTTTTCCGCCCTTGGTTGGGTTGACCAAATTTCCAGCGGAACTGAAATATGCGTTGCCCACATGAAGCGGTTGATGAATGTCGCCCACATAATGCGCCAACAGAATCAGCGCGATGGGCTTGGTGATCTTGCGCGCGTTGGTTTCTGGCTCCGCGCCAGAAAGCACGCGCACGCAGAACGGAATCATTTGCACAATGTCGTAGGGTTCTGTGCCAAGATTTCCCTTGACATATTTGCCACCATCCACAGCGGGAACGTCGGTGTAATGAAATTCCTTATGGGTTGGCGCGTCACTGTCTTTGGCTTTTGTAGGCGGATTTGCCTCCCAAAATGCCACAAGTTGTTCTTGTAATTGAGGATGATCTTTCAAAACAATTGGCTTGGGTTGTCCCTTTGGCAACTTGTCCCAGCCTTTGATTTCATCGGCGAGCACGGAGGCGCGTGAAAGCGTGATGCCATCAAGAAGTTTGGTGACTTGCGCGCCGGTTGGTGTGCCAGCCAACTTCATGTCGGCGATGGCGCCAACCGTTTCGTGCCCCAGTGCTCCGTATGGGAAAACTGGCATAGCTAGAAATAAAGTTGCGCACGTCAAGGTGAATATTCGAAATCGCATAGGAACTTTCTATCGCTTCAGGTTGAATGCGATGTAGCAAGACTACCGCAACAGCGTGGAATTCATGATGATGCGTGCCATGTGAAATCGCGAAATGTGAAGCAAGTAGGGCAGTCGTTTTGTAAAGGCGTCAGGTGCTGTATTCGCTGTTCAATTTGACATATTCCTCGGTCATTCCGCTGGAAATGAAAAAATCTTCGTGTTCGCCAAGTCCAAGGTTGAATTCAACAATCACATTGGATTTGGCAAATTCAGCTGCGGCAATTTCTTTTTTGGTGATAGCGGGTTGTCCGTCTTGGAAAAGAACAACGTCGCCAACACGAAGCGACACGCGTTCAGGATCAACCTTCGCTCCGCTTCGCCCCGCGGCGGCGAGAAGGCGACCCCAATTTGGATCTCCACCAGTGATGGCGCAGCGAACAAGCAAGCTGGTGGCTGCGGTTCGCGCAACATCAAGCGCGTCAGCGGCGCTAGCCGCTCCTCGCACTCGCACTTCAAAGGCGCGCGTAAAACCTTCGCCATCGCAGACAATCATGCGTGCCAAGTCGCGCGCTACTTCGCAGAAGGCGCGCTGCAATTCGCCGTGGTCAGCGGCGACGCCGCGTTGCGCCGTGGCGAATGCAAATACGGAATCATTGGTGCTGGTGTCGCCATCAATTGAAATTCTGTGGAAGGATTGTTCCACGGCAACGCGCAACATGGCGTCGAGTTCGTGAGGCTCCAGCGCGGCGTCCGTGGTGATGACTGCAATCATGGTGGCCATGTTGGGATGAATCATTCCCGCACCTTTGGCCACGCCAGTGACACGAATTTGCGCAGGATTTGTTGTGTTTTTTACGTTTTGAACACTTGCATTTCCGGCGCCATGGGGCGCAGCCGCCACAAGGCGCGTGGACATTTTCAGGCGCGTGTCCGTGGTCATCATTGCGCGAGCGAATGGCTCCGCGTTTCCATCAACGCAACTTTGGGACAGGGGGGCAATGCATTTCGCAATGTTCGCAAGTGGCAATCGCTTTCCAATGATTCCCGTTGAATTCATAAGCACCGCGTCAGGTGCACAGCCACATTCTTGCGCCACTGAGTCACCAATTGCTTGCGCGTCCGCGTATCCGTGTGGACCAGTGGCGGCATTGGCGCAGCCGGAATTTAAAATCAACACATTTGCATGCCCGCGTGAATTATGCAAATGATCCCGTGAAATTTGCACGGGCGCGGCGGCGAATAGATTGGTGGTGAACATGGCCGCCGCAACGGCGCCATCATCCATGCGCAACATGGCCAGGTCAGGCGCGCCATTTGATTTAATGCCCGCTGACATTCCCGACGCACGAAAGCCAACTGGCCAAATGAATTCTTCAGTGCTCAAGAGACTTCGCTCTCTTTCAATTCCAACACCATGGCAATCTCATCGCAGTTTTGATTCTTGGGGCATTGCGCGCAATCTTTAGTGACTTTTTGCGGCAAACTGTTGATACTGACCGTGCGGAATCCACATTTTTCAAAGAACGCTGGCATGCGTGTGAGCACAAATAATCGCTCAATGCCAATGCTGCGCGCCTTCTCAATAAAGAATTGCACCAGTTGTTTACCAAGACCGCGCCCTTGGAAACCTTCGTCCACTCCAAGTGATCGAATTTCCGCAAGGTCGGATTCGTAGATCCACAAGCTTGCGCAGCCGCGCACTTTTCCATCCACGGCGGCAATGGCAAAGTCCGTGATTTTCTCCATAATTTCGTCGCGCGTGCGCGGTAAATTTTCTCCGCGCAAGCTCCACAAATCCACCAAGCGTTTAATGTCATCCAAGTCTTCCACCACCGCATCGCGGAACCCTGTTGCGCCACCAGCGGAGCGTCGCTTTGGCCGACGTGTCGCGCGCAAACTTCTCTTGGCTTCCTTCACGCGCGCATTCACTTGGTCTGGCGCCGTGCCACCAGAAACAGAACGGCGACCCAGGGCAGAATCAACCGTGAGCGTGACGAACACATCGTTGGTGACCAGTGGCGCCAACTTCACCATGTCGGCTACTGACAACTCCTCAAGTGGCTTGCCTTGGCGAATGGCTTCGCGCACCAAGAGCCCAACTTGGTGATGCGCGTCGCGGAACGCGACCCCCTTACGCACCAAATAATCAGCCAATTCCGTTGCATTTGCGTAGCTGGCAATAGCTGCCTTGCGCGCGCGTACTCGGTCAATCTTCAGGCCTTGCAACACGCGCGGAATCATTCGCAAACACATGGAAAGCGTGTCCATGGCGTCAAAGAGCGGCTCCTTGTCCTCTTGTAAATCTTTGTTGTATGCAAGTGGCAGCGCCTTCAAGGTGACAAGTATTCCCGTAAGATCGCCAATGACGCGGCCAGTTTTTCCGCGAATCAATTCCAACGCGTCCGGATTTTTTTTCTGCGGCATCAAACTGCTGCCGGTGCTGACGTCGTCGGATAGTTCAACATAAGCGGCTTCGCCCGTGGCGTAAAAAATAATATCTTCCGCCATGCGACTGAGATGCAACATGCACACGGAAGCGGAGGCGATGAGTTCAACTACAAAGTCGCGGTCGCTGACTGCGTCAAGACTGTTCGCGCTGGGTCCATCAAATCCCAAATCTTTAGCCAACTTTTGTCGATCAATTGGATAAGCGGTTCCAGAGAGCGCACCTGAACCAAGCGGGCAACGCGCCACGCGATCAAGCGCGTCGGAGAAACGATCCGCATCGCGGCGCAACATTTCAACATACGCCAGGCACCAATGAGCGAACAAAATGGGCTGAGCGCGCTGTAAATGCGTGAATCCAGGAAACACCGTGTCGCGCTCGCGTTCCGCCAATTCAAGCAAGCTTAAATTAGCGGCGTCAATTTCCGCAAGGCGAACGCGCGTCTGTTTCAAGCACCAAAGGCGCAAGTCCGTCGCCACTTGATCGTTGCGACTTCGACCCGTGTGCAGACGCTTGCCAAGATCGCCAATACGCGCGACCAATTCACGTTCAACCCAACTGTGAACGTCCTCGTCGGTGGCCTTGATGAGAAGTGAGGGATCTTTCTCAACCAATGACGCAATTTCACGCAGCGCTTTTTCAATGCGCGCGCGATCGCCGTCGCTGATGACTTCGGCGCGCGCCAATGCATGTGCCCAACCGATAGAGCCTTCAATATCCTCTTGAATCAGACGCCGATCAAAAGGCAGACTGTCATTGAAAGTTCGAAAGAGCGAATCTTGCTGACCTTGAACTCGTCCTTGCCAAATCGCTGTCACCGACTGGCTCCGCTCTTGCTACCAGTAGTTGCGTTGTCAATGCCAAACAATTTGTTCAGGCCAAGCAGAGCGCGAATGCGGCTAGGCAATGAGAACAAACGAATAAAGCCTTCAGCATGTTGCTGGTCGTAGACATCGTCCTCGCCAAATGTCGCAAATGCCTGCGAATACAGCGAATTTGGGCTGCGGCGGCGCGTGGTGGTTGCGGAGCCTTTGTAGGCGCGCACGGCAACTTCGCCCGTGAGTGGTTGTGCCAGAGATTTGATGGCGGCCCACTGCGCCTCACGTAACGGCGCAAACCAGCGTCCGTCATAAATCACGCGCGCAAAGTCATTGGCCAGTTCCTCACGAAAACGCATGGAGTCACGGTCAAGAACAATTTGCTCAAGGCCGCGCAGGGCCTCCATTAAAATAGTTCCACCTGGAGTCTCGTAACAGCCGCGACTTTTCATTCCGACAAGGCGGTTCTCAACCATATCAACACGGCCCACGCCATGGCGCGCGCCAATTTCATTGAGAGCATCAAGCAGTTGCATTGCGGACAATTTTTTGCCATTCACACTCACAGGAACGCCATGTTCAAATCCAACGATCACTTCTTCTGGTTCATTGGGCGCCAACTTTGGATCTGTGGTTCGAATCCACAAATCTTCTGGTGGTGCGTTCCATGGATCCTCCAACTCCGCGCCTTCATGTGAAACATGCCACGAGTTGGCGTCACGCGAATAGATTTTAGTGGCGCTTGCGGCGCATGGAATATTGCGTTGCGCCAAATAGGCAAGCATGGCTTCACGGCTGCGCAAGTTCCAGGAGCTTTCACGCCACGGCGCAATCACGCGCAATTGTGGCGCCAAAGCCGCATAAACGCTTTCAAAACGCACTTGATCATTGCCTTTTCCCGTGCAACCGTGCGCCACGGCGTCGCAATTTTCTTCCAGAGCGCACATAACCTGCGCTTGCGCAATGCAAGGGCGAGCAATGCTGGTGCCAAGTAGGTAGCGTCCTTCGTAGACGGCGCCGGACATGACCATTGGAAACACAAAGTCGGTCAAGAACGACTGCTTCAAATCTTTGATCACGCACAAGCACGCGCCGGAGTCCGCTGCTTTCTTTTCAATGCCAATAAGTTCTTGCGCGCCTTGGCCAACATCAGCCACGCATGCAACCACTTCGCAGTCGTAAGTTTCGCGCAGCCAGGGAATCACACAGCTTGTGTCAAGGCCACCCGAGTACGCCACGCATACGCGCTTCGGTTTCTTGGAGTGTGCTTGCGAAGAAGCAGTGGGGGCGGGAGGATTATTTTTGGTGGCGGTTGTCATCAGTGGCTCCGAGTTGTGTGAGAGGTGCGAGTTGTATTTTTGCCCAAAGAGTCTTGGGTTGGTGTTGTGAGAAGATTTAGAAGCAGTGCATTTTGAATGTGCATTCTATTTTCGGCTTGATCAAAGACCGCGCTGTGTGGACCGTCAATGACGGCGTCGACTACTTCATGACCACGGTGCGCGGGAAGGCAGTGCATGAAATAGGCTTCTGATCCGGCAATGGCCATGATGTCAGGCGTGATGGAATAAGGCTTAAAAATGGCTTCTTTTGTGGCAGTTTCATTTTGACCCATGCTGGTCCAGGTATCCGTGTAAACGGCGAAAGAGCCTTGAATGCGTTTGATGTCATTGGTGTATTGCAGCGTTGCGCCAGTGCGACAGGCGCGCGCTTGGCAGTCGCGAACAATGTCCGCGGAAGGAGCAAACCCTTCAGGCGTGACCACGATCATGGAGGCGCCCAATGTCGCGGTGATTTCCATCAGCGAGTGACAGACGTTGTTGCCATCGCCCACCCACGCCAGTTGATGTTGGCGGCAATCAAATCCAAGTTCCACCAATGTCATGTAGTCCGCAAGCGCTTGGCATGGATGATGAATATCCGAAAGCGCGTTGATGATTGGAATTGTCGCGTTTGCGGCAAGGGCGGTGATGGTGTCTTGGCTCATGGTGCGCGCGACAATGCAGTCGCACCAGCGCTCAAGGTTGCGGCTGTAATCAGCGATGGTTTCGCGCTCGCCAATGCGCAACTTTTCATGATCCAAGTAGACGGCATGTCCACCCATGCGGGCAAAGCCAATATCAAAACTGACGCGCGTGCGCAGTGACGGTTTCTCAAACAACATGACAAGTGAGCGTTGCGCAAAGTGATCCTTGTATGGGCGGATGTCCGCTTTCAGGGCGCGTCCAAGTTCAATCAAAGGCATGACTTCATGCGAACTCAAATCCATAATGCGTGTGAGATCTTTTGTGGCCAGGCGTGTGTGCGGATGAATCATGAAATGGCTCCAATGCGGGAGGCGACGTTGGTCGTCTGACGTGTTCGAAAGATGAAAAACATGGCAAATTGACCGCGAAATACAGTGGTGAGCATGGCGGGCATTTCAGGAATTGCACGCCTGTTGCAATGGAAGAAATAGTGTTCCTGAGAAGTTTTCGCCGCCTGCATTACTCAGGGTTTGCAATACGTTCACGTCATTCCAGCCTGCGACCAAAGTCGCAACTCCGGCTTGTTCACTGGCTTCTAGCGCTCCGCGAACTTTGGCGATCATGCCGCCAGTAATGACGCCGTTTTGTGTAAGGCGCTCAACACCCGCGCGATCGAGTGAGGAAATAATATTGCCATCATTGTCTTTCACGCCAGCAACATCCGTGAGCAATACAAGTTGACGTGCTGAAACCAATCGCGCGATGGCTGCAGCGGCTTCATCAGCGTTGATATTTAAAAGTTCGCCCGCAGAATCCATGCCGATGCTAGAGAATATGGGCGTGCAACCATTGCGAAGAAGTGTTTGAATGAGAGAGGGATCGCCGCCAGTAATTTCACCAACACGGCCCGTATCAAAGGCAAATTTTTGAGTCTTGCGCGCGGTGGTGGTGGCGCCATCAGCAAGGGTGAGACCGACCGCATTCACGCCGCGCGACTGCAGCAATCCAACAAGTCGCGCGTTCAGTTGTCCTGCGAGCACGCTGGCAATTTCCTGCATGTGTTCCGCGGGCGAAATGCGAATGCCATCACGTTTTTCACTTTTGAAACCAAGCAATTCCAAATGTCGATCGACGGATTTTCCGCCGCCATGCACAAGCACAACGTTTTGATTGTGTTGAATGAACTGCGCAAGAACCACAAAGAACGAAGCGTTGGCGGATGGATCATCCAGCAATGCGCCGCCCAACTTCATGACAAGAGGCGCAATTCGCAGTGGTTTTGGCTCTGTGCCCATGTGGACGGTTGAATTCACGAAAGCACTCCTTGCATGTTGGTTGGAAGCAGTCCCATGGTTTCCGCAAAACCCATCCGTATATTCATGCATTGCATTGCCTGGCCCGCCGCGCCCTTGACCAAGTTGTCAATGGACGAGGCAATGACCAAGTGGTTGTGCGTGGCGTCAACCATGAGTGAAATGTCGCAGTAGTTGGTTCGCTCCACCGCGGCGATGGAACTCCAAGAGCCAGCTGAAAGCAATCGCACAAATGGTTCGCTTTCATATTGGGCCGTAAGCGTGTTGCGGACAACGGCCTCGCTTACACTTGGTGCAAGTTCCGCGTGAATGGTGCTGACAATGCCGCGGTCAAGCGGAAGCAAATGTGGCGTGAACAAGATATCCAGTTGCGTTTCTTGGCACATCTCTGGCTGATGTCTGTGTCGAAGCGGGCTGTATGGTTGAAAGCTGACTTCGCAAAATAAATTTTTGGTGGTGGCGCCGCGACCCGCGCCGCTGACGCCGCTTACGGAATCCACAATCACGGGGCGTGACGCATTGAGAAGTTTCGCATTCATGAGTGGACGCAACGGTAAAATCACGGAGGTTGGATAGCAGCCGGCGCAGGCGATTAAGTCGGCGTCGGCCAGCGCGTCACGATTGAGTTCCGGAAGTCCGTACACTGCATTTGCAAGCAAATCACTTGATGGATGGGTGAATCCGTAATGTGTGGGATACGCCGCGGCATCGCGTAATCGAAACGCAGCTGAAAGATCAATCACCACAAGACCATGCGCAAGAAGTGATGGCGCCAATTCCGCGCTGACCTCATGCGGTGTGGCTAGAAAAATTATTTTGGCGCCACAGGCCACAATGGCTTCGACAGTGGCTGCTTGGATTGGTAAGTCATTCACGCCGCGCAGCCGCGGAAATAATTCAGACATGATTCGTGGGGCGGTGGTTGCGCCGCGCTCCGATGCGAACAAAGCCACAACTTCAATCATTGGATGATTCGCCGCAAGCGTGGCGAGTTCGGCGCCGGTGTATCCAGCCGCCCCGACTATGGCTATGCCAGTGGGGACGTCGTTCAATTTATTGTCCATGTTATTTTCCATATTATTTTCGAAGCGGCCGGCGCGGTCTCTCCGCGGTGCCTTGCAAAATATTCTTAAGGCGAGTAGCCAAGTTGCGCGCCAGTGTGGCGCTTTTGGCGACCAGCAAAATAGTGTCATCACCTGCGAGTGTTCCAAGCGAGCCTTCTAGGCGGATGCGATCCAGTTCGACCGCAAGTGGGGTGGCGTGGCCTGTGCGTGTGCGCAAAACCACCATTTGTCCACCAACCTCCACATCCAGCAAATAGGTTTGCACCGCAGTGCTGATATCGGAGTTGTTCACAGCCGCAGACCCTGGCAACTGCCAACCAGTTGGGCCCTTCATGACGCCAAGATCAGCCAAATCTCGCGACAAAGTGGCTTGCGTCACATCCACGCCCTCGGCGCGCAATTGTTTGAGCAAGCTGTGTTGGCTGGTCACGCGGCCGGCTTGAAGAAGCCGCTCGATCATGCGCCGTCGTGTTGGTTTGGAGGAATCCATAGGAGGTATAATTATGCATTGAATGTATAAAAAAGCAAGAACAAAATAATATTTTTTCTTGGTAATTTTGAAAGCGTTGAATCGCCCCACGCAACGATTTGCTTTCAGAGCCGCATTTCTTGCCGCCATGTCCTGCGTGTCCGTGAGTTTGGGTGACGACGCGACGGACCGCTTTCTGAAAGCGCTCTCCAGCACAAGTATGAGCGAAACACGCCTTGGCACCCTGAGCGAAACTCAAGACTTTGGAACATTTTGGTTGGTGCCGAATGTTGATCCGTTCTTTGGCCCGCACAAGCCATTCATTCGACTGGCCATTGATGCGCCGCAACCCATTCCGATAGATGAGGGCCGCATCGATCCGCTTTTTTCCACGGATCCATTTTCTCCCATCACCTCGCCGCTGCGAAACATGGAATTATGGATGCGTGAAATATTGAGCGTGAAGACCGACTTGTACAATTGCACGGTCGCCCAGCAGGCAAGTAGCAGTATCGCAGGGCAAGTCCGTGGCGCCGTGAGCAATCGATTCAGTTACAGGATTGATTGGAAGGCCTGGGAGATTGAGGGCGTAGGTATTGGCTCCATCACGGCGCAATTTCGCGCAAATAACAATTGGAGCGCGCAAAATGTGAACATTGGCAGCGCCATTGGTTCCTCGGTTGTGGTCGTGAATTCAGAGGACAATTCAATGCCAACTTTTTTGTCGCGCCTCTACGCGCAACAAGGTTTTTGCGATGACCGCATTCTGGTTGGCGCCGGGAAAATACTTCCCAACGACACCACGGGCGTGAATTTTTTCGCCGACGATGAAACCAGCCAATTTCTTGCGAGTTGTTTTGACGGCGGTGACGCCATGCCGCTTGGGTGGAACAGTTACTTGCCCGGCGCATTCGCGCAATTTATTCCTGTTGATGGATTTTATGTGAACACGCTTCTGACAAGCCCGCTTGGCGCGCTGAATTCTGGTGGAGGTTTTGGAACTGCTGGCGACGGCTTCTACTTAATCGGCGCCGAAGCCGGCATTGTGACCACGCTTGGGTCCAACAAAGATTTGGTGGGTCGCTATTCCGTTTTAGTGTGCAACACCAACGCGGGCAACAATACTCCCGCCACCAATGAAAAAGAGTATGGCAACGCCATGACGCTGATCGCGCAGCAATTTCTTGATCGCGACATGGGGGTTTGGATTTCCTATCAATTCAGCGATGCCAACGTGAGTCCCGCTTCTCAAGAGTTCACATTCGGGTCAAGTTTGGAAAATGCCTTTGGTAGGCATGGCGATGGCGCGGGTCTTGGATTGGCTTGGACCGATTCATCCACGGCGGGGGATCGCCAGCAAAAAACGATCGAAACTTACTATCGTCTGCGGCTGACAGGCAGCCTGGAATTGACCGCGGATCTTCAATTGATCGACGATCCATCCAATCCACAAGCCAAGGGCGGAGCGACGTGGGTGTTTGGCCTTCGCTCTAAAATTAAATTTTAAATTGCGCAAGAAAAAACCAGGACGTGCGGGACGTCCTGGTTTGCACATGCAAGTTTCAAAAATTCAAACGACCAGTTTAGGAATTGGCCTCAGTTGAAGTTGGAGTTGCAACGGTTGCATCCGTGGCGGCAACAACTTTCTTAGGCTTGGTCACTTTCTTTGGCTTCTTCACAGCGGTTTCACCCGCGGTCGAAGTCGCTGTATCGCCATTGGCAACTGCATCGCCCACTGGCTTGGTTGCCGCGGCTTTTTCCGCCTTGGTTGGCGCAGGCTTTGGAGTTGGATGCTTGCGCTTGTAAGCGTCAATGCGCGCGCGATCTGGCGACAACATGGCGGAGAGTCGCTTGCCATTGAATCTTGGCGGACTATCCAAGCGCGCCAGATCAACCAACTTTGCGATTGCATCGTTCAATTTCACGGCGCCAATTTCCTTGTGCGCCATTTCGCGGCCCTTGTAACTGGCCACCAATTGAACTTTGTGTCCTTCAAGCAGGAAACGCCGCGCTTGTTGCACGCGAATCTCAACATCATGCGGATCCACTTTCATGCTGCGACCCAAGCGAACTTCCTTCATTTCAAAGGTCTTGGTCTTGCGACCTTGCTTGTCCTTTTTCGCTTGCTCGTATTTGTACTTTCCAAAATCCATGATCTTGCAGACCGGCGGCCGCACATCGGGCGCGATCTCCACAAGGTCAAGACCAGCCACCATGGCAAGTCGGCGCGCTTCTTCTGTTTCAACAACACCAAGCATTGTTCCTGTCTCGTCGATCAAACGAACAGGTGTGATGCGAATGCGATCATTGATGCGAGGACCAAAATTGGAACTTGACTCAGGTCGTGACATGGGCGGACGGCGGGGCGGAAATGCTGAGATGGAAGAATCCTTTATGTAGAGACAATGGAAATGCAAAGCGCTTCAAAAGCGATTGCTGTGCAAACCGGATTGACCGGAGAAACGCAAGACAACGGGGGCAGAATCATCATGCCTGTACGAAGAATTTCTGAGACATGCAGTCGTTGTCCTTGAGTTGCTTTGAAGCGGTGAAACGCTCACCACCTACACAGTACAAAGTACCTGCACAAGCATGACCGATGCAATGGGATTTGCAAGTGATTTTTCGACAGATTTTACATCTTGTGGCAAATGTCATTTTGTGTTTGGCGTGATTTTTCCAGCCAATGTTTCACTTGCGCGGGTTCGATAGTCCGAAACCAGCGCTGCGACAAAGTCGTCAAAAGGCATTTCGCCCGCATTTTCAGCCTTTCCATGCAGTCGAATGCTGACCACACGGCGCTCGGCGTCACGCGGACCCACAATGGCCGTGACCGGAATCTTTTGCTCGGCGGCAATGCGAATGCGGTTCTGAACGCGTTCTGAACTTGTATCAAGCGTGGTGCGCAGGCCAGCTTGGTGCAGCGCGGCGTGCAATTCTTGCGCGTAGGCGTCGCTCTTTTCACTAATCGGAAGCACGCGCACTTGCTCTGGACTGAGCCACAACGGAAACGCGCCTGCGAAGTGCTCAATCAACACGCCGGTGAATCGTTCCAGACTTCCAAATGGCGCGCGGTGAATCATGACTGGTCTATGCGTCTTGTTGTCGGCGCCTTGATAGGACAGGTCGAATCGAATGGGCAAGTTGTAATCCACTTGCACGGTGCCAAGTTGCCAAGAGCGACCGATGACATCGCGCACAACAAAATCAATCTTGGGTCCGTAGAAGGCGGCCTCGCCTGGCTCTTCGCTGAAAGGAACGCCAAGCGATTGCGCCGCGTCGCGGCACGCTTGTTCGGCTTTTTCCCAATTTTCCGCAAGGCCAACATATTTGGCGGAGTCCGGTCCGCGCAAGCCAACGCGCACGCGGTAATCCGTCATGCCCAGTGTTCCAAAAATAAGTTTGACAAGTTTCAAGCAGCCTTGCAGTTCATGCGCGACTTGATCTTCGCGGCAGAACAAATGCGCGTCGTCTTGTGTGAAACCACGAACGCGCGTCAAGCCGCCAATTTCTCCCGACTGCTCCCAGCGATAGACCGTTCCAAATTCAGCCAAACGCACGGGCAAATCGCGCCATGAGCGCGGCTCACTGGCGAAAATGCGGATGTGGTGCGGGCAATTCATGGGCTTGAGCAAATAGCCATCAATCTCGCCTTTTTCCAAGCGATTTGAAAGGTCGGCGCATGTGCAACCTTCTTTGGCAAGCGTGCTCATGCTTTCGTGGTCAATGATTGGCGGGTACTGGCTCTCGCGATAATAAGGAAAGTGTCCGCTGGTGCGATAGAGATCCAGTTTGCCAATGTGCGGTGTGAACACTTGGTGATAGCCCTGTTGTCGCAGCGCTTCACCGATGAATGTCTGCAACTCCTGGCGAATCACGGCGCCGTTTGGTTTCCACAACACAAGGCCTTGTCCAACCATTTCATCGATGTGAAAAAGTTGCAATTGTTTTCCAAGGACGCGGTGGTCGCGCAACTTGGCTTCTTCAAGTTGCTTCATGTGCGCGTCAAGCTCCGCCTTGGATGCGAAGGCGGTTCCATACACGCGCGTGAGTCGATCACTTTTTTCATCGCCGTGCCAATAGCTGCTGGCAAGCGTTGTCACTTTGTACGCGGCAACGCGCGCGGTGGTTGGCACGTGCGGACCGCGGCAAAGGTCTTCCCAATTTTTTCCAGGCGTTCCCGTTGCGTACCAACTCAGCGTGGCGTCGCCGCCAGAAGTTTTCGCCGCATCGCAGGCGCGCCGCGCGTTGTCAATTTTATATTTGCTGCCTTCGCTGTTGGCCTTGGCCATGCCATCGGCGGCGTTCATTTCAAAGCGCGTGAAGGGTCGATCTTCTGCGACAATTCGAGCCATTTCCTGCTCAATTTTGGTGAAATCGTCGGCGCTTGGAATTTGTCCGGCGGGGAAGGCCATGTCGTAGTAGAAGCCTTGCTCCACGGGCGGTCCATACACCAGTTGCACGCCAGGAAATAAATTGCTGATGGCCTCCGCCATAATGTGCGCCGCGGAATGGCGCACAAGAAACAGCGCGTCTGGGTCAATTGTGCCGTCGCGTTTTTTGGGAGTGACAATGGCCAACTGCGCGTCGCGCGACATTGTTGTTGAGAGGTCGCACAACACGCCGTCAATCTTTGCGCCAAGGGCGGCTTTGGCAAGACCCGCTCCAATATCGGCGGCCACTTTCGCGGCGGTTACAGGGGCGTCATAAGTTTTTGTGGTTCCGTCTGGAAGCGTGATGACTGGCATGATGTTGTGGATTTATTTCGTTTTGGTTTCTGGAAAAAGATCGCGCTCGTTGGCGACAGGACTTGGACGTGATTGCATGGACGCCATCTCGGCGGCGAACTCGGCGATGGAGCTGAATCCGTGGTGCTCGCTGACAAATCGGATGTAGGCAATTGGATCAACCACGCGAAGCTTGTTGGCAAGACGCTGGCCAATTTCGGTGCTCAACACTTCACGGTCGAAGTCGCGGTGGATTTCCTCTTCCACTTCGCGGCACAAACGTTCTTTGTCCTCTTCACGAATGGGGCGCTTTCCGCACGCGGCGTGCAAGCCACGTGACAGACTTTCAGCCAAGTAGGGAACACGCGTTCCATCGCGTTTCACAACCATTAATCGGGCAGTTCGCTCAAATCGCTCGTAGGTTGTGAAGCGTTTTTCACAGGCAATGCACTCGCGGCGGCGGCGGATGGTGTCGCCATCTTCGCCCGGGCGACTATCAATCACCTTGTCATTGTCTGCGGAACAAAAAGGACAGCGCACGAATTACGCCTCCTCAATCTCGGTGACTTTCTTGGTCACAACTTCTTCCACACGCGTTGTTTGTTTCTTGGTGGCTTCGTCCACATCTTTTTGGGCGCGCTCGGCGGCGTCCTCGGTCAAGCCAGATTTTTTGTCAGCCAACAACGTGTCAATGCGCTTGTTGGCATCGCGGCGAGCGTTGCGAACGGCAACTTTGGTGTCCTCGGCAAGTTTCTTGGCTTGCGTTGCAAGTTGCTTGCGCCTGTCCGAACTTGGCGATGGAACAATGATGCGAATTTGAGTGCCTTCGGTTTGCGGATTCAGACCCAAGCCTGACTTCTCAATGGCCTTCACGATTTCGGATTTGGCGCCTGGATCAAATGGCTTCACAAGAAGTTGCGTGGGCTCAGGCACGCTAATGGCGGCGAGTTCGCGCAGATCAGTCATGGAACCGTAGTAGTCCACCTTGATGTATTCCAACATGGCGGTGGTGGCGCGGCCCGTGCGCATGCCACGCAGCTCCTTGCTCAGGTGCTCCACGCTCTTCTCCATCTGATCTTCACATTCCAGCAAAATGGTGTCTAGGTCCATGCGATTTCTCCTTCAAGAGTGTGCGAGAATAGCAGGGAAAATGATGGGCGTAGCCGTTGATTCATGGGTGCGCGCAGTGTTTATCACAAGACGGATTTGCGTCGGTTTGTGGCGCAAAAAAATGCGGCTTCGATTTGCCCGTGCATGCGACGATTAATTGGAAACCAGCGTGCCGATGGACTCGCCACACATGGCGCGCTTGACATTTCCATGTTGATGGAAGTTGAACACGCGCACAGGCAGCGAATGCTCCATGCACATGGTCAACGCGGTCAGATCCATGACGGCCAATCGTTTGGCGATCGCCTCGGAGAATTTAATCTCGTTCAATTTGGTCGCGGTTGGATCCTTTTTTGGATCGGCTGTATAGACGCCGTCGACTTTGGTGGCCTTCAACAACATTTGTGCTTGTAATTCAACGCCGCGCAAACTGGCGCAGGTGTCGGTGGTGAAGAATGGATTGCCGGTGCCGGCCGCCAAAATAATCACGCGGCCTTTTTCCATGTGGCGCAGCGCGCGCGCACGGATGAAGGGCTCGGCCACGGACTTCACTTCAAGCGCGGTCATCAGTCGACTGGCCACGCCAGTTCCTTCAAGCGCCTCGCGCAAAGCAAGGCCGTTGATAATTGTTCCCATCATGCCCATGTAGTCGGCCGTGGCTTGCGCAATGCGACCCTTCTCGGCCAACTTGGCGCCGCGCACAATATTTCCGCCACCCACAACAATGGCCAATTTCAAGCCATTGACCGCGCGATAGGCATCGGCAATTTCCGCTGCAATGTGCGCCAATTGCTCTGGCGCAATGCCAAGTTGACCTTCTTGCGCAAAGCTTTCTCCGCTGAGTTTCAATACAACGCGTTGATAGTTCTGGCTCACGAAATGGCTCCTTGATTTTTTGTTGAGTGCGGCAAGTTGAAAATATATTTGAGAAGTTCTACTGCGTTTTGCAAGAATTGAGGCAACGCGAGTGAACCTGTTTCAGCGTAAGAAAGATCACACATGCGCAAGGGCCTTCTCAAGATCATTGATCAAGTCTTGCTGATGTTCAATGCCCACGCTCAGGCGCACCAAGTTGTCCGAAATACCAAGCGCCTTTCTGCTTTCGGCGGGAACACTGGCGTGGGTCATGATGGCTGGGTGCTCGATCAAACTTTCCACGCCGCCCAAACTTTCAGCCAGTGCGAACATGTGCACGTTCTCCAAGAAGCGACGGCTTTCCGCCAAGCCTCCACGGATGAAGATGGTGATCATGCCACCAAAGGCTGGCTGGCCCGCAAGCTGCATTTGCTTTTTGGCGACGGCGTGTTGCGGGTGTGAGGCAAGACCCGGATACACAACACGCTCGACCTTGGGGTGCTTCTCAAGCCACTGCGCAATGTGCATGGCGCTTTCGCAATGCCGCTGCATGCGCACAGCTAAAGTCTTCACGCCACGCAGCGCCAAGTAGGCGTCAAATGGACCCATGACGCCGCCGATGGCGTTCTGTAAAAACCGAAGTTTTTCAGCCAAATCACCACGATTTGTCACCAACGCTCCGCCCACCACATCGCTGTGGCCGCCCAAGTATTTGGTGACCGAATGCATGACAATGTCAAAACCCATTTCAAGCGGCCGCTGCAACATGGGCGTGGCGAATGTGTTGTCGCACACACTGATAATGCCGTGCTTCTTGGCAATGGTTGCGATGGCCGCAAGGTCGACCACTTTCAGCGTTGGGTTGGTGGGAGTTTCAACCCAGACCATGCCGGGCTTTTTCTTTTGTATAGCCGCCTCAAAGAGCGCGGGGTTTGTCAGGTCAACATACACGGGCGCGAGTCCAGCGCTACGCTGGCGAACTTTTGAAAGCAGTCGATACGTTCCGCCGTACACATCGTCCATGCTGACAAGAGTGTCGCCGGTGTCGAGCATTTCCAAGCAAGTGCTAATGGCAGCAAGACCACTGGCAAACGCAAAGCCGCCGCACGTGCGCTCTTGTTCTTCGGAAAGTCCGCTGGATTCCAAATTGGCGATGGCGCGCTCAAAGGCAAAGCGCGTGGCGTTGTGGCTGCGTGAATATTCAAATCCTTTATGGACACCAGGACTCTCTTGAATGAATGTGCTGCTGGTTGCAATCGCAGGCATAACCGCGCCTGTCACAGGGTCCGGGTGTTGACCGCCATGAACGCAACGACTTTCTAAATTGAGATGTGGGTGAGCCATGGCAAGATGCTAACGGCTGCGGAAATGCTGTCTTTGTGCGGCGCAATGGGTACATTCGCAGGGATGCTGGCGATCACGCCTTGAATTCCAACAATGGTCATTTGCGCGGCAATACACACCAAAATAAATCCCATGATGCGGGTGATGGCGTTCGTGCCCGACTTGCCAAGAACTTTCTGAATGAGCAGCGCTCGATCAAGCACAATCCAAGTGACCAAGCACGCCAAGGCGATCGCAAGTGACGCCGACAAAAGATCGATCCAGCGACCATCGCGAAAGTGGCTGCTCTCGGCGATAGCCACGGTCATGGCGCCAGGACCTGCAAGGAGCGGCATGGCGAGTGGAAAGAACGCCACGCTGTCGCTTGACGCGGCCTCACGCGTTTCATCTGGATTGGACTTGGTCTCTATTTTGACGGAGATCAAATCCAGACCGATCTTGGCCAAAATTAAACCACCACCTACGCGCACCGCCGACACGGTGATTCCAAAGAATGAAAGAATGGAACCGCCAAAGCCAAGGAACATAATCAAAATAAAGAATGCGTACACGCAACCAAGCAGCGCGGTGCGTTGACGCAAGGCAGGGGAATCGTTGCACGTGATGGCCAGAAAAATACCAACGGTTCCCAGCGGATCAATCAGCGCGATCAGCGAAACAAATATGGTCAAAATGCCTGAAATATCCATTGATTTTGAGCTTAGAGAAGTTGCTTGCGCAGGTAGTGGATTAAATCAATCCGCGTGATGATGCCATAGAAATGATCGTCGTCTGCCACAATGGCCACGCGGTCGGCGCGGAAAATTGGGTGCAGATCGTTCACGCTGGACTTGGGCGAGATGGTCTCCAAGCGACTAGTCATGAAATCACTCACTGGCAGTTTGGCAATATTGCCGCCCTTGACCAGCGCCAACAGCACATCGCTTTCATCCAGAATTCCAACCACGCGGTCCGCCGCGTCAAGCACGACCAACTGGCTCACGTCATACATATGCATTCGCTTGATGGCTTGTTGCACTGGCATCTGCGGACTCAAGACATAATCCTCGCGGTCCAAGTGGCGCCTGGAAATGAGATCGCGAAGGTCGCCAAACTTTTTGCGCTGAATAAAACCATTGTCGATCATCCATGGATCGGAAAACATTTTGGTGAGATATTTTGCGCCCGTGTCGCAGATGAGCGTGACCACGCGCAGGGGCTTGGTTTGCTCGCGGCAAAATTTCAACGTGGCCGCCAGCAATGTTCCAACGCTGGAACCCGCTAAAACGCCTTCTTTTTTCAGCAATTCCCGCGCGGCGTGGAATGCCTCCGCGTCGCTAATGGCATAGGCCTTGTCAACCAACTTCAAGTCCAAAATACTAGGAACAAAGTCTTCGCCAATTCCCTCAACCAACCAGGAGCCCGCTTCAACCGTGCGGCCCTCATTGACTAGTGGCTCAAGAATGGAGCCAACTGGATCCGCCAAAATCATTTGTAATTTTGGATTTTTCGATTTCAAAAATCGACCAACGCCAGAGACCGTTCCACCTGAACCAACGCCCGACACGAACGCGTCAATGTCGCCGCCCATTTGCTTCCAAATTTCTGGACCAGTGGTCTCTTCATGCGCGCGCGGATTTGCCTCGTTGGCGAATTGGTTCACATAAAAATGTCCAGGTCGCTCAGCGGCAATGCGCGCGGCAATGTCTTGGTAATACTCGGGGTGACCCTTGGCCACATCGCTGCGAGTCAGAATCACTTCGGCGCCCATGGCTCGCAAGTGGCTAATTTTTCCGTCGCTCATTTTGTCGGGCACAACTACAACCAGCTTGTATCCCTTTTGTGCCGCCACCAAAGCCAGCGCCAAGCCCGTGTTGCCCGCGGTGGCTTCAACAAGTGTTCCGCCTGGCTTCAATGCGCCAGATGCCTCGGCTTCTTCAATCATGGTCACGGCAATCCGATCCTTAATGGAGCCACCCGGATTCATGTTCTCCATTTTCACAAACAACCGGCAAAGCCCCGTGTCCAAATGCTTCAACTCAAGCATGGGCGTGTTGCCAATCATTTCCAAAATGCCGCCAAAAACAGGGGCAATCGAACGCTCTGTGATTGTGGAAGTGGACTTCATATTTCAAGTGTACCGATTGGCAATGACGCATACCAACATTCAATTCTTGGTCACAATAGCGCCATGAAGTCGCCGCATAAAGAAACGCAGGCAGGTGTTTGGACCCTTGAAGATTTTCAAGGTCAGCCCGAGTTGCGCCAAGCGGGTGACAAGCCTGGTACGGGCGTGCGCGCTGAGTGGAAATCTTTGCGGCTACCCGATGGCGCAAACTCGTTGCGCAATCAACCGCTTGGGCGCGCCGTCGGAAAAGATATTCGAACCGCGGTCGACGCGACCGCCGGTTTGGGTTACGACACCTACGCGTTGGCGCTGCTTGGCATTGAAGTGTTGGCTTTGGAGCGCGATGCGAATGTGTTCGCGTTGCTTGCGGATGCGTTGGCGCGGATCCAGAGCGATAAAAAATTAACCACCGTCGCTGCGCGCATTCACATTGAGCACGCTAGCGCGCACGCGCGGTTGCCAACGCTGCGCACAAAAGTTGGATTCACATTGCCGCTTTTTACGGCGCGCGAATTTGTTGCGCCTGATCTGATCTTGCTTGATCCCATGTTTGGTGGCGATCGTGGCGCGGCGAAGCCATCCAAAGAAATCCAAGCGCTGACCGCCACGGTTGGTGCGGACGTGGACGCCGACTCGCTTCTTGACATGGCCATTGCAGCCGCCACGCAACGCGTGATCGTGAAGCGCGCGCGACTTGCGCCGCCACTTGCTGGCCGTGAACCTGATTGGATAATTAAAGGGAAATTGCTGCGTTTTGATGTGTATCGCGCCGGCGCCCTTTGAAATTCGCCCTACACTTCGTGCGTGGCCCATCCGCGATGCATTGTTGAAAAACTTCCCGCCGTTGGCGACATTGCATGGTTGAGCAAAGATGAGGCCAAGCACGCAATGGGCAGTCGGCGCCTTGAAGCGGGGGACTCGCTTGAGTTGGTTGACGGTCGCGGCGGCGTGGCGCTGTCCAACATATTGCCAACGCGAAACGCCGCGGGTGAAACTGGGGCCAAAGTTTCCGCTTCTCACATTCAGCCGCGCTTGACGCCGGACATTCATGTTGCGGCGGCCATTCCCAAAGGCGATCGCTTGGCCACCATGCTTGACATGCTTGGGCAATTGTCCGTCGCGTCATTCACTCCGCTTGATTGCGAACGCAGCGTTATTCCAGCCGACCGTTTTGATGGCGCGCGCGCTCACAGAATTTTTGTGGAGGCGCTGAAGCAAAGCCGCGGCGCGTGGACCACGCAAGTCGCAAGCGCGCACACGCCCAAGTCATGCGTGGAAATGTGCCACGCCAAAAACATCGCCGCCTACATTGCGCATCCCGATGGACAACCAATCGCCAAAATCAAAATGGACCAACCCAGCTACATGATGTTGATTGGTCCCGAGGGTGGATTCACCGACGCGGAAATCGCCGCCACAGAAGCCGCGCACGCAATTCGAATTTCACTTGGAGCAACAACGCTTCGCATAGAAACTGCGGCCGCAATGGCCGCTGGTTTTGTGCGCTTTTACGCACAAAACCAAGTTGTGTAATGGAGTGCATCGGGATCGAACCGATAACCTCCGCCTTGCAAAGGCGGCGCTCTCCCAGTTGAGCTAGCACCCCAGTGGGGCAAAGTATAGGGGCAAAAAGTAATTCGTTATGGAAAGAATTTCTATTTCCCAGATTTATTGAATGGAGCGAACTTGGCCACTTTTTCGCGTGGTCAGAATTTCAACGGCGGTCGGATCAATCACGCTGACTCGCAACGCCTCGTCGTAACGCTTCTCGCCACGAATACCAACCAGCGTTCCAAGCATGGTCGCAAGTTGAGCAGGATTCTTCGCCGTGACATACGCCACAGTTTGACCAACGGCTGGATCAACCAAGCGGTAGAGCAGTGGGAGTCGCTTGCCATCATAAATACTGCTGGCGTTGAGAATGCCAACGACGGTGAAGTCGGAGCGCGCCTCCAAAGCAATCTTGATGGCGCGGACTTGATCGGTGTCGGAATCAATCGCGGAGCGCAGTTCCTTGAGTTGGCGAATGCGTTGCTGCGCCTCGATCTGCACAATGAGTTGCTTCACACGCGTCTCAACAACATTCTTAATCTCAGCTTCGCATTCAGCGTCATTCATCAGGATCATGTAGCGATCTTTCAAAACTCCAACTTCGCTTGAAGCCAGTGGCTCCGCTTTCACGGTGACCCAAATCACTTCAAGGTCTTTGAAAGTTTGGCGGCGCTTTTCGGCCGCGATCATTTGCGGAGTCTTGACTGGTGGTGCAACCACAACAACTTCTACTGCTTTTACCGCAGGTTTTGCAACTTCTGTTGGAGCAGGCGCCACCACTGTTTCGGTGATCACGGTTTCTTTTTTAGTTTCTTCCGTGATGACTTTGGCTGGCGTTGTGTCGGTGGCTGGAATGGTCTCGCTCACTTCTTTGGTCTTCTCTTCGATCACCGACACGGTGTTTGCACCAGTGGTTGGTTTCGCAACAGGAGCGCTCGCTTTGGCCTCCGCCATTTTGGTGGCTTCGCCAGCGCTGGAGCGGCGAATATAATTTCCGTTGATATAGCCCTTGCAAGTTGCGGGAATGGAAATTTTGTAGACCTTCTCTCGCTCGCCGTTGATGGTGGCGACCACTTTGAGCATTTCACCAGAGTTCACTTTGCCAATCGCCTTGAACGAAGCATCAGGGTTTCCATCGGCTCCAATGTTTGGAGCGCGAACTTCGGTCTCCGCGTTCACGGTCAAAGTTTGACCGTCGGCGGACAGGACCACTTTGTCGTTGGCCAGCACGTATCCATATATGTTCTTGAAGGATGGTCCGCTGGTGCGAACCATGGCCCAGCCAAAACTATCTTCGATCACTTCAACAACGTCGCCCATGGACAACTTGCCAAATGGATACGTGCTGGTGGCGCTTGGTCCGCAACGGATATACACGTCGTTCGCGGCCACGGTGCCGCTGTAGGACTTACTCGGCGCGGCCGCAGGTGCTTGCGCCAAAGTGGTGGTGCTGAAAACGGGAAGAACGAGAACGATCAGTAGTAGAGCCAATTTCATGTGGGCGATTCTACGCATTTTTGGTTTGTATACAGTGCACGCTTCATGATTCTCCGTTGGCCAATTCAGACGCTCACATTTGCCCTTCTCACAGCGGTTTGCGTGTGTTCTTGCACATCGCCCATGGATGATCCCGATGGAACCGAGGGGTTGCGCCACGCCATGGATACCGCCGTCGCGCGTGAATTGGTGCAGGCTCCAGTGCAAGATCCAGTCAGGCCTGTGACGCGTGAAATGAATGAGGTGTTCAACGCGTTGCAGAAACGACGCGCGCAACTTGATTCATTGGGGCCACAAATGTCAGATGCAGGAGCAGGCATGCCACTTGGTAGCGACTTGTACGGCAAGCCCTATCCCGAAGTGAACTTGTCTTTGAAAGACGCCATTCGCATTTCCGTGGAGCACAATCTTGGAACACAAGTTGCGCGCTTGCAACAAGGTGTCACACAAGCGGAATTGGTTGCGGCGCAAGCCGCATTTGATTCTTCATTTGTGGCCAGCAGTCAGGCGAATATTTCAAACACGCCGGCGCAAGACATCAATCTCAGTGGAGCAGCTGTCCCCATTCCTGTGGACTTCATGAATCAATTTCGTCAGTTTAATTTTTCCAGCGGCATTCAAACGCCAATGGAAACGGGCGGGCAATTTAGCGCCACGGTTGTGAATCAATATTCAAAGTTGTATCCGTCCAGTGGCTACACGCCAAATCCAGCTTGGATTAACAGCGTGCAACTTGGCCTAACGCAGCCACTTTTACGTGGTTTTGGAAGCGATGTGAACATGGCTGGCATTCGCCTTGCGCGCAACAATGATCGGCGCAGTTTGCAACAGTTGCGCGCCAACTTGCTCACATTGTGCCGCGATGTGGAGGCCGCCTATTGGCAAGTGGTGCTGACGCGCCAACGTGTTGTGGCGGCGCAGTGGCTTGTGAAAGTTGGATTAGAAGTTCGCGATGTGCTTTCCAAGCGCCGCAGTTTTGACGCCACGCTTGCCAACTACGCGGATGCCGTGGCCAAGGTGGAGGATCGCAAAAGCCAAGTGATCCGCGCGCAACGCGATGTGACCGCGGCCGT
The DNA here is from genome assembly GCA_903898755.1 of uncultured bacterium. GTDB lineage: Bacteria > Planctomycetota > Phycisphaerae > Phycisphaerales > SM1A02 > SYAC01. The sequence goes on from CAIUGT010000150.1 coordinate 26,275, forward strand.
GGACAAATTAAAAGTACTTTTGAATGATTCCAATTTTCCAGTTGGCGACGAGACCATGATCGTGCCCACGGATTTCATGGTTGATGAACCGCTTGCATTTTCATTGAAGGACGCCATTGGCACGGGCGTGGATCAAAGTCCAATCATCACGCAGGCGTTGCTTGGCGTTGATGACGCAAGCATTCGCCAAGTCGTTGCCGACAACGGCCGCTTGCCCTCGCTGAACTTGACGGCGCAGTTGCAATTTCAAGGCATGGACCAGCAGAACGGAAATTATGGCGAGGCCTGGAGCGAGGTTGGCGCGGCCAATTTCATGAGCTATTTGGTGGGCGCCAATTTCAGTCAACCGATTGGAAATCGCGGTCCAGAAGCCAATTATCGCAGGTCGCGCTTGGAGCGTTCCAAGGCTGTCATCACCTATCGCGCGGCCATTCAGCAGGTGGTGTACTTGGTGAAAGATTCGCTGCGCACCATTGACGCGCAATATCGATTGATTGAGCAGACGCGCGCGTACCGCTTGGCGCAAGCGGAAAATATGCGCGCGTTGATGGTGGATGAGCAGACTATTCCAGTTTTGACTCCGGAGTTTCTGAGTTTGAAATTTCAGAGGCAGAACGAATTGGCCAGCGCGGAGAATCAAGAAATTCTTGCCATGGTGGAATACAACAACGCCATCGCGTCGTTATGGATGAACATGGGAACGGGTTTGCAAATGAACCGCATTGAGTTGAATGTGTTCGATCCCGACAATGATGGATCCACCAAAAATGCCACGACGACTGCAAAGTAATCACGAGGGAATTGAAGAGGCCGCGGCGCGCATTGAAGCGGGCGGCGTGGTCGCGTTTCCAACAGAGACTGTGTACGGTCTTGGCGCCAGCACTTTTGCGGTGGACGGTTTGAAATTGATTTATGAAATCAAGGGGCGGCCATCGGACAATCCATTGATCGCGCACGTGCTTGACGCCGTGGAGGCGCGCACGCTTGTGTCTGGTTGGGACCTGCGCTGCAACAGACTGGCCGCAAAATTTTGGCCCGGTCCGCTCACCATGATTTTGAACAAGGCCATTGATGTCCCCGACGAGGCCACCGCGGGTTTGCAAACCATCGCCGTGCGTTCGCCCATGCATCCCGTTGCGCGCGCGTTGTTGTACGCCTTTGATGGGCCCATCAGCGCGCCAAGCGCGAATCGTTCGGGACATATTTCGCCCACAACCACCGAGCATGTGATGGCGGATTTTCCAGAACAAGAAGATTTGTTGGTGCTTGAAGGCGGCCGCGCCAACTTTGGTATTGAAAGCACGGTGCTTGATTTAACAGGCGAAAAGCCTGTGATTCGCAGGCCGGGTTCGATCACGCTGGAGTCACTCTCGCGCGTGTTGGGTGCTGTGGAAGTTGCGCAAGGCATTGGTCAAGGCGTGAGTCCGGGCACTCGGCTGATTCACTACTCGCCAAAAATTCCAACCATGTTGGTTCCGTCCAATCGACTGGAATCTTTTCTGGCCACGCTTACGGAGCCTGCCGCGGTGCTCACCCTTGAGAGCGCGCGGGTGTCGGCGCCGCACATTGGCATTCAAATGCAAGCCGATGCGTCGGCGTACGCGCGCATGTTGTATTCCAAGTTGCGCGAGGCGGAAATTTCTGGGCTGACTCACATTGTCATTGAGGAGCCGCAAGGCCAAGACGGTTTGTGGTTCGCCGTGCTTGATCGATTGCGCCGCGCTGCGGCCAGTGTGTAGCGAGTAATTTGATCACTGCATTGGAATTTGCACGCCAAGTTTCACGGCGCATTCCTTGGCAAGTTCATAGCCCGCGTCCGCGTGGCGGAACACGCCCATCATTGGATCGTTGGTGAGCACGCGCTCCAGTTGTTGCGCGGCCAGTGGCGTGCCATCGGCAACAACAACTTGACCTGCGTGTTGGCTGAAACCAATTCCAACTCCGCCGCCGTGATGGAAACTTGTCCAACTTGCGCCGCTTGCAATGTTCACAGCAAAGTTCAGCAGCGGCCAATCGCTCACGGCGTCGGTGCCATCAAGCATGGCTTCTGTCTCGCGATTTGGACTGGCAACGCTGCCGCAATCAAGATGGTCGCGACCAATCACAATGGGGGCTTTTACCTCGCCATTTGCAACCATTTCGTTGAAGCGAAGCCCGGCCTTGGCGCGCTCGCCCAGACCCAGCCAGCAAATGCGCGCGGGCAAACCTTGGAAAGCCACGCGCTCTTGCGCCATGTGAATCCAGCGCGCCAGCGATTTGTCATGCAGAAATAATTTCAACACCGCTTCATCAGTGGCGCGAATGTCGGCGGGATCGCCAGAGAGCGCCACCCAACGGAATGGACCGCGGCCCGTGCAGAATTGCGGACGAATGTACGCCGGCACAAAGCCAGGAAACGCAAACGCGTTGGTCAAGCCAGCGTCAAGGGCGCGCTGGCGAATGTTGTTGCCGTAATCAAAAACTTTGCTGCCCGCATTTTGAAACTGAACCATCAAGCGCACATGCTCTTTCATACTGGCGCAACTGCGGCGTTGATACTCAATAGGATCGCGTGTGCGAAGTTCGTCCGCCTCAACGCGCGACATGCCTTGCGGGTAGTAGCCCTCAAGTGGATCGTGCGCGCTTGTTTGATCGGTCAGTGTCTCTGGAATAATTTTGCGCGTGTGAAGGCGCGCTAGCAAATCAACCGCGTTGGCAAGCACGCCCACGCTTATGGCTTGCTTTGTTTTTTTCAATTCAATGGCGCGGTCAATGGCCTTATCCAAGTCGGTGAAGATCTCATCCAAGTAGCGGTCAAACTTACGCTTTTCAAGCCTTTCCATGCAGATATCCGCAAGCAGGCAGGTGCCCTCATTCATGGTGATCGCCAACGGTTGCGCACCGCCCATGCCGCCGCAACCCGCGGTGACATTCAGCGTGCCTTGTAATGTGCCGCCAAAATGTTGGCGCGCGCACTCGGCGTATGTTTCATACGTGCCTTGCAAAATGCCTTGCGTGCCAATGTAAATCCAACTGCCCGCGGTCATTTGTCCATACATCATCAAGCCGCGGCCGGCGAGATCGTCAAAATGTTCCTGCGTGGCCCAGTGCGGCACCAAGTTTGAATTTGCAATCAGCACGCGCGGCGCGTTCACTTGCGTACGAACAATTCCAACCGGCTTGCCGCTTTGCACAAGAAGCGTTTCATCAACGTCAAGTGATTTCAGCGAGGCGATGATGGCGTCGTAGCATTCCCAATTGCGCGCGGCTTGGCCGCGGCCACCGTACACAACCAAGTCTTGCGGACGCTCCGCAACTTCGGGGTCAAGGTTGTTCATCAACATGCGCATGGCGGCTTCGGCGGCCCAACTTTTACAAACGCGTTGATTGCCGCGCGGCGCGCGAATGGTGCGGGTGGGGGCGTCGACTTTGTTCAGCATGGACATGCGAACACTTTAGCGCAGGGGAGTGGTTGATTTCTTCTTGCGTATTCAAATTTGCCACAGTTGCCGTAAATTGTCGCAAAAATCCCATTTCGTTCCACACATTAACTCAACGGTTCGCAGTGGATTTGTCGGGAGCCCGCCTGCGACGTCGCAACTGCGAAGTCCTAACAATCGCGTAATGCCGCCGAGACATTTTAGAGTTTGGCTTGACGTGCATACTATGCCACATATAGTATGCGCCAAGGAGATATCACATGAAACCAGTCGAAGGCGAATTCTTGCGCGGAGTTGGACCAGTTGCTGTTCTGAAACTGCTTGAATGCGGACAGATGTATGGATATGAAATTGTGGAGGCGCTTGAAAAGCGCACCGAAGGCGTGCTGGCAATGGGTCAAAGCACGCTGTATCCAATGCTGTACAATTTGGAAGCGAAGGGATTTGTCGCCGCGCGCTGGGATGAAAGCGGCCCCCGCCCACGCAAGTATTACCGACTGACTTCAACCGGCAAGAAACGACTCGTGCAGGATTCAATGACTTGGAGCCAACTGACCACCGCCATGGAGGCACTCGGGCTTACACGACATATCCCTGGAGTTTTCACATGAACACTGATCTTCCACAGGACATCCGCAACTTGATCGCGCAAGTCGCAAAGAAAACCAAACTGCGCAAAGCAGAGAGGGCAGATGTGCAACGCGAACTGACTTCTCACTTTCAAGAGGCGCTTGCCAGTGGCAAGTCCGCCGATGATGTTGTTCGAGCGTATGGCGATGCTCACGCTTGTGCAAAAAACTTGCGCATTGCGGTGATTGCGAAACGCTCGCCGATTGATCGCGCATTTGGCTTGACATTCATGTGGTCCGCACGCGCAGCTGGGGCGTTTGTCTTGTTGTATGCAGTCGTCGCCATCTCTATGAGTTTCAATACACCAAAAGTTTCGTTTGATCCCGTCAAGCGTTACCGCGAGTCATTGCCAGTAGCCAAATCGCCTGACCAAGTTGCATGGCCGGCATATCGCGATGCGTTGGTGAAGATGGGGATGGGAATGGATGATCCCAAAATAGAGAGCGCTCGAACGCATTTGGCTGCCTGCGACTCTTTGCCTGGTTCAGAAAACTGGAATGCTGCAACCGCGTGGCTTACAGCCAATCGAGCACAAATTGATGCGTTCTGCAAAGCGACCAAGCGACCAGTGTTTGGATTTCCAGTAGGGGTTGCTGTGAGTGATGATGATGCGGCACTGTTTGGGAAGTACTCCCAAAGTAATTCCATTTCCAACGCCGCAATTGATAATTCTGATGTGGACAAACCTGATCGATCAGAATTTCCTCTCTACAACATCCTCCTTCCACAACTTGCGAGCCTTAGACAGGCGGTCAGAATTATTGCCAGCGACATGATGATGGCGGTTGAGAAAGCAGATGGCGAACGCGCCACGCGCGACGCTGAGGCCATCATTGCACTTTCTATTCATGCGCAGGAAGGTCGCATTTTGATTGGTGATCTTGTTGGGATGTCGATTCGGAGTATTGTTGTCAACCGAATATTGATGGCGCTTGAATGGAAGCCCAACACTTTCACCGATTCCCAACTGAATCGCTTGCAGAATGCGCTGCGTTCTGTGCCACGTGCGCTGGAGCGTCCAGATTTTACGAATGAACGCCTGATGTTTGAAGACATTGTCCAGCGTTTGTATACAGATGACGGCCATGGCGATGGCCGATTTGCGCCGCAATGGAAGCAACTGCGACTGATATCGGCCTTGGAAAGTGTTTCTGGTGGTAATAATCGCAAAGAACAAGGGGCAACAACTCAATTCACTTTGCTTGCGAGTTGGCTAAGCCAACCATTTGCTTTTTATGCGATCGCTGGTCGCAAGGAGGCGCTTGATCATTACGACGCTTCCATAAAACGATTGGCCAGCCAACCAAATGACTCGCTGAATGATGCCGTGACGGCAAGTGCGATTGCGGATGAAAAATTTGTAGAAAGCATGACCGCGTATGGAGCGCGATTTTTCTTGGAAGGGCTATTGATGCCAGCTCTTGGAAAAGTTGAGTTCAACTTTCAGATTGATCGAGCGAATCGTGATGCGTGCGTGATCTCAATTGCTGCCGAGTTGTATCACCGTGCAAATGGGAAGTGGCCTGCGAGTGCTACGGACTTGGCGCCACTTTGTAATGGCAATGCGCCGCGAGATTCATGGAATGGCAAATCAATCTTGATGGAAACCGATGCGAATGGTTTTCGAATGTGGTCGGTTGGTCGAGATGGTATGGATAATCGAGGCAATCTTAAAAAGTCCACGCAAGTGAAAGATTCCGTGGACTGGGTGTGGCTTGCGCCGCGCGGAAACTTGGACCGGTGGGAAGAAAATTAACGCCAATAAAGGGCGGTCAGGTTTGCGTCACTCTCGCGCATATCAACGACTGGCACGCCAGCAGTTTGCAGAATTTGCCGTAAATTGTGGCGAAAAACACATTTCGACCCACACGTTAACTCAACGGTTCGCGGTGTCGGTCGCGCAGCAGGAATAATCCCAACACCAACGTGATAGCGGTGATGGCCATTGGGTAATACAAGCCCGCGAGTGTGTTGTTGAAAGTTGCCACCGCCCACGTTCCAATGAGCGGCACCAATCCACCGAACACGCCATTGCCAATGTGATAGGGCAGCGACATGGATGTGTAGCGGATGCGCGTGGGAAACATTTCAACCAGGAACGCGGCGATGGGTCCATACACCAGCGTTACAAAAAACACTTGCGCGAATATCAGCAGCGTTAATGTTGTCGCATCTGGTCCGCCTTCTTGCGTGGCAGCCACAGTCATGGCTTTATAAATAGGTATCCAACTGATGAGTGCTAGAAAACATCCAAGCATCATGAGTGGCTTGCGACCCACGCGGTCGCTGAGCGCGCCAAACACCACAAAGAATGGAGTGGCCATAAGCAGCGCCACGGCCATGATTTTGTTGGCCAGCACAAAATCAATTTTCAGCACGGTCTGCATGTAATACAGCGCGTAGAACTGACCCGTGTACCAGACCACGCCTTGGCCCATGGTGGCCGCGAACAGCGCGGTCAACACCAACTTCAGGTTTTCGCGATTGCAAAAACTATCACGAAGTGGCTGCTTTGAAGCCTTTCCAGAGTTTTTTAATTCCACAAATACGGGCGACTCGTGCAATTTTCTGCGCACAAAATAGGAGAACGCCACCAACATCAGCGACAGTAGAAATGGAATGCGCCAACCCCATGCCGTGAAAGTGGAGTCGCCTAATTGCAAACGGCACAACAGAATCACTCCTAGCGACGCGAATAATCCAAGCGTTGCGGTGGTCTGAATAAATGATGTGTAGAAGCCGCGTCGATGAGTTGGCGCGTGCTCGGCCACATACGTTGCCGCGCCGCCGTACTCGCCGCCAAGAGCAAGACCCTGCAAAAGCCGCAGCGCCAAAAGTAAAATGGGCGCCAGCACTCCAACTTGGTCGTAGGTTGGAAGCGCGCCAATAAGCGTGGTGCTGAAACCCATGATCAGCAGCGTGACCAAGAACGCATGTTTGCGACCAACCAAATCACCGATGCGGCCAAACACAATGGCGCCAAATGGTCGCACCACAAATCCGGTGGCGAATGTGGCCAGCGTGAACAAAAGCGCGGCGGTGGGGTCGGTCTGCGGAAAGAAATTTTTGGCGATGATGGTGGCCAGGCTTCCAAAAATATAAAAGTCGTACCACTCAATCAGCGTGCCCGCGCTGGAGGCGCCAATGACGGTCCAAATATTTTTTGCGTTGTTCGATTGCGCATTCATCAAGCGATCAACTCAATAATCGCCGCAAGATCAGGCGCGGGACTGCGATCGCCCGACAACGGTTTCACACGCGCACGCACCAACGCGTGCATGGCTTCAACGCCAGCACCCGAGCGAAGCGGCCGCTGCGCCTCAAGCGCTTGCGTCATGACATACAACTCAATGGCGATCACGTTGCGACACAATTCCACCGAGCGCGCAAGTTGCGTTGCGCTGGTGGGACCAAACGAGTTGTAGTCTTCGATGCCGCCGCAGGTGGAAACATTTCCAACACTCGCGGGATGCGCCAAACTTTGCAACTCGTTGCAGCACGCGGCGGCGGTGTACTGCGTAATCATCAGGCCACTTTCAAGACCGGGACTTGTCGCAAGGTGCGGCTTCACGCGATTCACTTTGTCGTGGCCGGACAGCACCCAGAATGTGCGTCGCTCGCTAATGCCCGCAATGTGGCACAGCGCGATCTTGGCTTGATCCATGGCAAGTGCCAGCGGCATGCCGTGAAAATTTCCGCCGCTGACAATGTCAAAAGCGCCGGAATCATCGACAAAAACAAGCGGATTGTCGGTCACGGCGCCAAGCTCGCGCTCCACAACAAGGCGCGCGCTATCCAGTTGATCAAACGCCGCGCCAATGACTTGCGCCGCGCAGCGAAGACCGTATGGATCTTGCACGCGCGGATCATTGTCCTTGTGCGAGGCTGGAATGTTGGAGCCCGCAAGAAGACCGCGCATGGCGGCGGCCACGGTGATTTGTCCAGGTTGATTGCGCGCAATGTGAATGCGTTCGTCAAGCGGAGAGTGGCTGGCCAAGCACGCGTCCATGCTCATGGCGGCGGCGTTGATGGCGGCGCCACGCAGCGCGTCGATTTGCTCAAAGGCAAGCGCGGCACGCGAGGTCATAAGGTGCGTGCCGTTGAGAAGCGCCAGACCTTCCTTGGCTTCTAGTTGCAGCGGTTGCAAGTTGGCGGCTTTCAATGCGGCGGCGGCGCTAATTGTTTTGCCCGCAACCATCACATCGCCTTCGCCAAGTAGTGAAAGCATTGCGTGCGCAAGCGGCGCCAAATCACCGCTGGCGCCAACGCTGCCAATTTCTGGAACCACCGGCGTGATGTCGTGCGTCAGCATGTGCAGAATGCGCTCGACCACTTCCACGCGCACGCCGCTGTGACCGCGGCACAAACTTGCTGCAAGAATAAACAGCATGCCGCGCACGACATCTGTTGGAAGCGGGTTGCCCACACCCGCCGCGTGCGAACGAACAATATTGTGTTGCAGTTGCCGCAGTTGATCGGTGGGCACGCGAACGTGGGCCAGCGAGCCAAAGCCCGTGTTAATTCCATACACGGCGGTGTTGCCGGCGGCGACCGTGTTCACGGCTTCGCGCGCGCGCAAAAGATTCGCGCGGCCAGTGGCGCCAATTGTTGCGACGCGGCCAAGGCGCGCCACTTGGTGAACCATGCGTATGGTGAGCGGCTCGCCGTTGAGTTGGATGGGTTGCGTGTGTGGCATGGGCAAAAGATAGCGGGTTCCCGAGTTGCCGCCACGACCATCTGCGAGCATGATGCATCCTTCATGGAATCATCAATGCAACAAGCCACCGACGCAACGCACTCGCCCGCACCACAACTCGCGGCGCCCGCTGATGAGTCAAGTGTGCGCCGCACCGTGTTGCTCGCTGTAGTAATTATTCTGGTTGCGCTCCTTGGCGTGTTTGCTTCACGCTTCAGTGTGTCGCCGCGCGGCGCCGCTTCGCCCGCGCTCTTGGTGGCAACGCAACCCGCGCTCGCCATCGCCGCCGCGCTTGCAGCCATGATTGGCTCGCTTCTGATCGCGCTCACGCTGGCCAAGCCAATCAACGCGGTCGTGTCGCTCTTCGCGTTGGGCTGCGCCTTCGCCGCATACGCCATGCAGACCGGCACTATTTCAGATTTTGTTTTTCTTGGCGCCAACTTCAAACTTGCCGCGCTTGAAACAATTGCGTGGAGCGTGTTCATTGCGTTTGCGGCCATGATCACATTCCGCGTGGGCGGCGCGCTTGTTGATGTTCCCGCTCACGACAGCGAAGGAACATTCACTGGCGAAATCATTCACAAGCGGGCGCTCATGTCGCTGCTCGCTGGCGTGGTCGCCATTCCTGTTCTCATTTTCACCATGATCGGCGCAAGTAAAGGTCAAGCCATTGGCGCATGCGCTATTGCCGGCGTCCTTACATCCGTGATTGGCCGCATGATTGCCCCGCGCGCGCAACCGATTCTTTTGTTCGCCATGCCCGCGCTTGTGATTGGTCTGGCGCAACTTGCGCTTGCATTTACCACCACCATTGCGCCAGACATTGCGTTTGTCAATGGAACGCTTTCGCCCATTCGCGTGCCCATGCCTATGGACATTGCCGCGGGTTCGCTCATCGGCGTGGCGATTGGTTTGGGTTGGTCCAAGGGCTTGGTGAAACACGAGCCGCCGTCCATGCATGACTGAGTCGGGCAGTTACACTCGCCGCACTATGTCCCTCATTGTCACCGGAACCATCGGAATTGACACGCTTCACACGCCTATCGGCAGCGCCGAAAAAGTGCTTGGTGGATCGTGCAGTTATTTTGCCGCCGCCGCAAGTTTTCTTTCGCCCGTTCGCCTTGTCGGCGTGGTGGGTGGCGATTGGCCAACGCATCATGAAAAAGTGTTGCGCGGATTTCCAAACATTTGCACCAAGGGTTTGCAGAAGCGCGCTGGCAGCAAAACATTCGCGTGGGGCGGCCGCTACTTGGACAACATGAATCAGCGCGAGACGCTCTTCACTGAACTTGGCGTGCTTGAAGAGGCGCCGCCAAAAGTTCCAGCTGAATATCAAGACTCGCAATTTGTTTTCCTGGGCAACACGCATCCCGCGGTGCAGATTGATTTGCTCTCGCAATTTCCTCACCGTGAGTTGGCCGTGTGCGACACCATGGATTTGTGGATTAACATTGCGCGCCCTGAATTACTGCTGCTTTTGCAGCAAGTGGACGGCGTGGTGTTGAATGATCAAGAGGCCGCGCAGTTGACCGATCACCGCAACGCCGTCACCGCGGGCAAAGCAATTCTTGACATGGGTCCGCAATTTGTCGTTGTGAAAAAAGGCGAGCATGGCGCCGTGTTGGTGCACCGCGATGGCGTGGCGGTATTGCCAGCGTTTCCCGCGGATGCAAAGCATGTGATTGATCCAACCGGCGCGGGCGATAGTTTTGCGGGCGGCATGATGGCGCACATCGCGGCCACGGGAAGCGGCGATCTTGAAGTTGTGCAAGAAGGTTTGTCGTGGGGCACCGTCATGGCCAGTTTCACCATTGAGGCTTTTGGTCTCGATCGACTTGCCAAATTGGATCGCGCACAAATTGACGCGCGCATGCAACAATTCCGCACGGCAGCAAAAGTAGGTTGATATGCGACCCACGCCGCCACGCTTAACCAAAGTGTTGCGCGTGGGTTGGTATGTCATTCTTTTTGGGTTGATCGCGGGTGGACCATGGGGAAACGCTGGCGGTAAATTCAAGGACTTGCCCAACGCCGAAAAAGTGGATGAACTTGCGGCAATTCTGCCAGAAATTGGTCGCGGCGGAAAAATACGCGAGCTCACATGGACGCCATCGTCGCTCACATTTCATCGCGGCGACAATTGGTACACGGTTGAATTTGCTTCGGGCGTGATCACATCTTCAAGCAAGCCGGAAGGCGACGCGCCCGTGACGGATAAATCTAAGTGGCCAAAAGATCCTTCGCCTGGCCGCTCCAAGCAACGCACTCAAGCCACAAGTCCGGATGGAAATTCCAAAGCCATCCACCGCGACGGTGGCGTGTATCTGGAAAACATAGAAACAAAAACACAGAAGCCCGTGATGGAAATGAAAGCGGGCGAGAACATTCAATATGGCACCGCCGATTGGGTGTACGGAGAAGAACTGGATCAGAGCGACGCCATGTGGTGGAGCAATGACGGAAAGTTTCTGGCCTTCTACGCCTTCGATGATTCGCAAGTGCCCAAATATGAATTGCTCAAAGGCTGGGACGCGTTGCGCACCACCAACGCGCCAATGTGGTACCCCAAGCCAGGCGACGCGAATCCCATCGCGGGCTTGATGGTGTTTGAAGTGGCGACCGGTCGCATGATCACAGTGGATGTTGGCGATGAACGCGATCAATATATTTACGGCATTCGCTGGAGCGACCACAAT
>CAIUGT010000151.1 GCA_903898755.1 uncultured bacterium
CTGAAAAGGGTGATGTGGCGAAGGTTTGAAACCTGCAGCAAACAGCACTTTCCGTGCATAAATGCTTCAATTCAAACGCTTCTCGCAAATGCTATCCGCGTTGGGTAGCCGTCCTTTTCAAGCTGGCCGCTTTCGATGTCGTGGAGTCACGACATGAGCAGCAACACCGTCAGCAACGACACACCGAACAACGTCTGCAATATTAAAACCACAACAAGGCTGCGCCACCCGTTACGACAACTTGGTGTGGTTGGTTTGGACTCGCTAGAGCCCGTGATACTTGCGGCGCTTGCAACGGAAACTCCGTTGCTACTTGTGGGCGCGCATGGCACGGCGAAAAGTTTATTGCTGAGTCGGCTGTGCGAGGCGCTTGGTTTGCAGTGGCGTCACTACAACGCAAGCCTGGTGAACTACGACGACTTGATTGGCTACCCACTTCCAAACGCCAACGGAACGTTGACATTTGTGCAAACTCCCGCGTCAGTGTGGAACGCGCAGGCCGTATTTATTGATGAAATTTCGCGCGCGCGTCCGGACATGTTGAACAGGCTTTTTCCCATTATTCACGAGAAAAAAGTGCAAGGAATGGAGTTGACCCAATTGCGATTTCGATGGGCGGCCATGAATCCGCCGGCGGACACAAATGAAATTTCCGCGGACAGTTACCTGGGCAGCGAGCCGCTTGATCCAGCGCTTGCGGATCGATTTGGTTTTGTGATTGAGATTCCATCGTGGAGCGCTCTAAGCGACGCTGATCAAAGCGCGGTGATTACCAGCGAGCCCCATGCGCTTACGCATGAAACGGCGGCGAGCATTTGTGACGCGGTTGAATTGATCAAGCAGGAAATTCCTTTAGTGAAAGAGTCCGTGGGCGCGGTGTTGGTGAATTACACGCGCGAGATTTTGCAACACGCAAGCAGGCTTGGTATTTGGCTAAGCGGACGGCGCGCGACAATGCTGTTTCAAAACATGTTGGCCGTGCACGCGGCCCGATGCGTGCAGAAACCAAGCGCGCAGTTGTGCGATTCGGCGTGGCTGGCGCTTATCAATTCGCTGCCGCAACGCGCGCAAGGAGTGAAGATTGACGGCGCGCGGTTGATGGTGGCGCACAACCAGATTTGGAAAACATTAATGCTGGACTCCGCAGATCCGCGGCGCATTTTGGCGTGCGAAAGAGATCCAGTGCGCCGAGTGTTGCGCGCGGTTGCCTTCACGCAACTCACGCTTCAAGAACTTTCTTCGTACGCCGCAGACGCGTTGGCGCATCTTCCATCCGGGGGGCGCCACGCGCTTGCGGTGCACCTTATGGAAAGCGGCGCGTCGGCACGCATGATCGCCGCGGTGGCGGCGCAAACCGCGAGCTTGTTCACGTTGGTGTGCACCAAGCAAAATTTAAAACAATTTGTCACGGCTGGATCCGCCAATCACCGAGCGTGGCAAGCCATTGTGAAGCACCTTGCCAATATTGCCTCGGACAATCCAGAAGAGCCGCTGATTTGCAATTTGCTTGCGGGACTTTTTTCAGCCAACGAAATTAAAACCGAGGACGATGTTCTTGCGGTGTTGGATTCGTGGCGTGGCGTTCGAGCGTTGTGCGTGGGCGGCTTTGACAGTGGCTTGAATGTTGCAACTGTTCTTGCGGGGGCCGCCTGAAATGAACTTGAGCGCGCGCTGTAATCAACGCACCACAATTGAAATGCCCAGCGCGGTGGGTGCGCCACTGCATTCACAACACGCGAAAGCTGAAGTGATGTTGGAGCGCGCACCCATCGCAACGGGCGCGGCGTTGCTGCACAACATGAGTTGCCGCCCAAACACGGCGGTCACGCATACGGGCGTGGATCAATGCCATCGCATTTGC
>CAIUGT010000152.1 GCA_903898755.1 uncultured bacterium
CAGCGATGAAAAATATGCATTTGGGGTGCCGAAAAATAGCGATTTGCGCACGGAATTGAATATTCAATTATTGATGTTGCAAGAGGGTGGTTTTCTTCACGATTTGCAAGTTCGCTACTTTGGGGAACCCTGATCGATCCTAGCGACGCTGACTTGCAAGTCACTAAGCGGAATTCATCGCGGAGTGAAGCAGTCGAATTTCATCCATATTGAACACACCATCGCGCCTGCATGAGGCATGCAAGTGGGGAGAAACAGACATGAACTGAGCAGCGTTGGATGCGCGCACTCCGCCACCAGGAACAATTTCAACGGCATGACGCGCGAGTGGCATGTGTGGATGCTCAGGTGCGTTTGCGTGCGCACTTCTAAGAGTTGCACTTGAATTTAATTTTCCACTTGCATGCGATTGCGCACTTGCCGCGCCCGCAGCGTTCATTGCGTCGCTTTGCAGAACAGCGATGCGTTGCTCAAGAGTGGAAATTGCGGCGTCCCATCCCAGTACGCCAGCAGTCACAACACGTTTCATTCCCAGCGCGCTGATGTCGCGCATGCCGCGCGCGCGATCGGCGAGTAAATCAAATGTGCGCAGGAACGCGACTTCAAGTTTCAATGAGCGTGCCAATTGGGCAAGTTCGCCGCATGCGTTCATGTCAATATGTCCATCCGCTTGAAGCAAACCAATGGCAACGGAATTGGCGCCCGCAGCGGCCGCCAATTTTATTTCTTTGTGCGACGCATCCATGACGCGTTTGGTGGCGATGAACGATTCAAGCGTGAGCGTGAGCGGGGAATCAGCAAATCGTGGGCGAATCATGGCCACAAGGTGCGTGTCGACAGCGGCTCGAACACGCTCAATCAGGTTTGTTTTTGGGGTCCAGCCTTCGCTTGGCAAGTCGTCGCATAGTTCTAAACGCGTGGCAAACGGAGCCGCAAGAACCGCGGAGTCAAGCGAGTCAACAGGAACTTCAAGCGTGGGGAGCGTCATTTCCATCAGCCTAGCGCAATAGACAATTCATGCGATGCAAGGAAAAATTTCCGGGGCAAGTCGCAGGAAAAATTCCAAGGCGGATTCGCAGCAAAAATTTCAGCGCGCCCAATCACCCGTCATTACACACTGGCCAACGCTTGATCAAGCACGTCAATAATAAAATCGGCGTCGGCGCTGTTGATGCACATCGGTGGTTTAATGCGAAGCGTGTTGCCAAACAAGCCGCCCTTACCAATGAGAAGTCCAAGATCCTTGCACTTCTCAAACACGGCGGCGCATTCATCCTTGGCGGGCTCTTTGGTGGTTCTGTCTTTCACCAACTCCATGCCAAGCATTAAGCCCATTCCACGCACTTCGCCAATCAGCGAATGTTTCTCAGCCAACTTGGCAAAGCCCGCTTTCAATTGCGCTCCAATTTTCAGGCAATTTGCCTGCAACCCTTCGCGTTCAATCACGCGCAATACGGCGCGGCCTTGCGCACATGAAACTGGATTGCCGCCAAATGTGTTGAAGTGAATTCGGTTGGCAATGCTTTTTGCAATTGCTGGAGTGGTCACCACCGCTGCAAGTGGGCAACCATTTCCAATACCTTTGGCCATGGTGACAATGTCAGGCGTGACGTCTTGGGTTTCAAATCCCCAGAAG
>CAIUGT010000153.1 GCA_903898755.1 uncultured bacterium
CGTCAGGCTGAATGGTTCGCAGTTGACGCAAGTTGGAAAAGAGATCGCTCCAACCTTCCCACACTTCAACGCAACCTTCCACGGAAATCCACAAGCCATTGTTGGTGAACACGGGAACCGTGAAACCGCTCTCGCGCGCGTAGCGCAAAAGTTCCGCGTGATATTTTTTGCCCTCGGGCTCGTTACCGCAATTCCATGCATGTTCAATTTGAACGGCGCACAACGGACCACCGTTATTGGCGCGACCACCAGCGAAGCCTTCGCCACGACGCGCTTCAACGGTGGCTTGCAGCGCGGCCACTTCTTTGCCCACCGCTTGGAAAAACTTGACGGTGTGTTTCATAAATGCCTCGTTGACCACGCGCAACTTCATGTCGGGCTGATCCGCAAGCCACGCGGGCAAACCGCCACCATCAAATGGTTCACCCACAACTGGACCCATGCGCAATACAACATGCAAGCCAAGTTCACCACACAAGCGAACGAACGCGCCAACATCAAGAGCGCCGGTGAAATCCATGCGACCCAAGCGCGGCTCATGCAGACACCACGGCGCGCTGGTTCGAATGGTGTTGAAACCCATTTGCTTTAACGACAGCAACGCGGCGCGCCAACGCTCGGGCGCAAGCCGCGCGTACTCAACATTCACGCCGATCATCCAAAGACGATTGCCGTTCCAAATGAAACTTTGACTGTCGTAGCTCAGGCTTGGCATTGCGATTATGTATTCGCTGAAACCAAGCGCTTGGAGTCACCTAATTCAAGGCATTTCATGTCGAAATTGAAATGTGGTGGCAAAGATGCGCAACTTCCCCCCATGAAGCGCAACGTGGACTCTGTTGTAATTACAGTTACAATTTGAAACAGAGTTGGCTAGTCATTGCCGACACATTTTTCTTTAAAGTTTGATTTGAACTCATTCGCACAAATTCGAAAGGTCTTTCATCATGTTCTCGCCTTCACACAGCCGTCTGTCACACATGCGCACTTCGTTTCGCCGTGGCAGTTCCACCGCGCAACTTATGTTGGTGATTGTCATTGTGGCCGCAGCGCTTGCCGTGATTTTCTTCAAGGCCGCGGAACATAACGGACATTTGCAATCCAGCACTGGCGCGGTTCCACCAATGCAGGCTGAGCAAGAATTGTTGGCGCTTGCATCGTGGGCCAACGCGCCCATTCAAGATTTTGTGAAGAAGAACAATCGCTTGCCCACCGCCAACGAGGCGCAAATTGCGTTGCAGTTGATTACCACCGCGCCACCAGCCGTGCAATCGCAATTGATGGTTGTGAACGGACCTTCCTATCGCTTCATGAATGACGACAGTTACGAAATTTTGTTTCCAACAAAAGACCCTGCGAATCCAGGCGTGTGGATTGTGTTTCCATACACCAAGGCCGGCGTGTTGATGTTGCCGATGAACGGCACCAAGTTTATGAACGCGCTTCCTGGCATCGGACCTAACACGCAAATAGAAGCGCCTCGATGATGACGGCGCGCTCCGCGGCTCGAAATGTTTTTCGATTGTCGTGGAGAGTTGGTGCGGCGTTGCTGCGAAAATTTGCAAATTTTTTCGTGTTGAACACCAACATGAATTGCATGGCAATATGCCGCGCAACAGCGCTGTTGTTCACTTGCTCCATTGCAGGGATAGCCGTGGCGAATCCGCAATCACATACTGGCGCGGCGGCAAGTGACAAGCCACCCGCGGCAACTCGCGGCGCTGGCGACAACGCGGCCACATTGTGGCAAGATATTTTTCCGCACATCAAAGACAAAAATGACTCTGGCTTAACACAGGACGATTGGGATTCGATTACAAGTATTGCGAGCGGGAATCCTCCGCCCACTCAGAAGCAGCTTGAACGCGGACGCTTGGCCATGGCTAAGTTGGGGCCAGTGCTTGACGACGTGGTGTCCACAAGCAAGTTGCGCAAGTGTGAATTTGAACATGACTACTCGCAAGGATTTGACATGCTCTTGCCAGAACTTGCACCCATGCGACAGGCCGCGCGCATTTTGGGAGCGCGCGCCAATCTTGCGCTTGCCGATGGAGATTGGGACACCTACTTGGATAGCGCCGGCGCCAGCAGCAATCTTTCTAGGCAAACTGCGCAATCACCCGTGCTGATTTCATCGCTTGTGTCTATCTCGATTGGTGAATTGTCAATTCCAAGCGCGCAACAGTTGGTGGATGAAGGTTCGCTGACGCCGGAGAAAGCCGCCAAACTTTTAGAGGCCATGGATCCGCTGCACGGCGCCGATCCTCACGGATTTTCATCAGCCATGAATGAGGAATACAAAGCCTTGATCAGTTCCACAATGGACGGCAAGCAAATGGCGAACATGATGGACAACCCGCAAGACAATGAGCGCTTGCAAAAACTTAAAACCGAAGATGTTCAAAAAGCTGTACTTCCACTTGCTGGTATGTATCAAGAAGCGGCGGCTTGCTTTCTTGAACCAAACAAGGAAGCAGCATTGAAGCGATGGAATGCCTCGCTTGCAACAGTGGAGACGCTTCCTAAAAATTCTCAAGCGCTGCTGCGATTATTCATGCCCGACACTGAACACATGTTCAACAGTTTTTTTTATCAGCAAGCAAGGATCGATGCGTTGATGGCGGCCCTGCAAGGAATCGCATCTGGAAAATTAAACGCCGGCGCGCTTGGCGTGCCCGCAATTTGGTGGAGCCGCGCCGCCGCCGCGGCGCGCGCGCTGAATGATGAGCAACAAGCCGCCGTTGAATTGTTGCGCTTGAGTTCCGTAACTGATAATTCGCCGCTTCTGGCCACCGCAATTTCGACGCTGGATGCGTGCGACACCACGGTGTTTGAATGCATGCGACGCGCCATGGCGTGTGAAAGCAAAGTGGTTTCGTTTGAAAAGCTTTCTAGGGACAGAACGCCGCTGGACTTGGCGTTGGTGGGCGGCTTGCGTGGCGCGGCGCGCATGGCGCTGGCTAAAAGCATGTTGCCCAAGTGGAACGCCGAGCAATCTCTTGAACTGATTGGCATGGCGATCGCCGCCAGCAACGCGCTGACAAGCGATCCCACATTCACGCACGCGCTTGCTAGCCAAAGTATTGCGGAGGAAATTGCCGTGGCGGTTGGCCACTTTGCCATTCGTCGCGGAGTCACCGATGAACTGCGCGGCAAACTTGATCTAGCCATTGCCACAATTCCCCGTAGCGACGCGTTTGGATTTCGCGGGGCTCAAAAGAAAATGCGCTCGGTGTTGGAGAGCAATCTGCAATGGTGCTTCTCACGCAACGAGGACGTGACTGAAGAACTCAACAAGGCGCTTGCGCAAAAATCTCAACCATGGCTTTTTACCGTTGACATTGTGTATCGCTCAAGCGAGAAACCCGCCGCTAGTCCGGACGGAACATTGGTGAGCATGGATGATCTATTCAAACCTGACAGCGTGAAAGAAATCGCCGACGCGTGGGAAGTGAGACAGATACAAGTTGCGAAGGACCGAGAGAAAGCGGATTCGGAAGTGAAACCCGAACCTCTTTCAAAAATTCAAAAGCAACAGCATGTGCAAAAGTTTATGAAAAAAATAAATCCCCCCACCATTCGCGATATTGCGCTAGACATGAACCGTGTTAGCGACGTGCTGAGTGAGATTGACGCTGCGGCGGCGAAATGCCGACAATAAATCCGTAATTACTTTTATACATCGCCACCGAAGCGATACACTTTTGGAAGTTACAAAAACATTTCCGGAGAATTCACATGACACCAGAACATCTTCATCTTGCCCTGAATCATTTTCCAATCATTGGAATTGCCTGCGCCATATTTCCAATTCTGATTGGAATTATTTTTAAAAGTAAATCAACGCTGGTTGTGGGCTTGGTGATTGCCGCGGTGTGCGGCTGGACCACGCTGCTTGTCATGAGCACCGGCGAGGAGGCCTCCGAGCGATATGAAGAAGGTGTGATTCGCCCATTTCTAGACGCGAATGTTGGCGCGGTTTTGGAAACGCACGAGGAGCGCGCGGAAACGTGGTCCAAAGCGATTTATGCCGCGGCCGCTCTTGCAACAATTGGTTTGGGATTGACTCTTTGGAAATTTGAATTTGGGCGCATGGCCTCAGTGGTTGTTGCGCTGGCATGTATGTGCGCGGTTGGCGCCGCGGTGTGGATCGCCGACTCTGGCGGCAAAATTAGGCGCGTGGATTTTCGCGACACGGCGCTAGCGGGACAAACTAGTCCTGC
>CAIUGT010000154.1 GCA_903898755.1 uncultured bacterium
AAAGATCACGTCCTCGGCGATGTTGGTGGTCATGTCGGCAATGCGTTCAAAGCGCTGCGCAATGGTGAGCATTTCAATGGTCTGACCAGACGTTGCCACATCGCGTGGAATTTCTTGGCGCGCCCATTGCAGAACTTCCTTATGCAAATCGTCCACGCGTTGATCGGCACGGCGCACTTGGCGGCATAGCGACGCGTCTTCGTTGCTCATGGCGGCCAACACATCGCTGAGCATGGTTCGACTTGCAAATGCAAGATCAATCATGGCTGGCGGAAGTGGTGGTCCATCGGCGGCGCCAAGTTTGATTAATTTTTTGGCAATGCCGCGCGCCAAATCCGCGATTCGCTCAAGCTCGTTGCTAATGCGAATCACCGCCAGAATAAGACGCAAGTCGCCGGCAACTGGTTGCGCAAGCGCAAGGAGGCGCATGCATGTGGCTTCAAGATCAAGCTCCATTTGATCCACTTCGGCGTCGCCAGCGCGCACGACTTCCGCCAGTTGCAAGTCGCCGTCAATCATCACTTCAATGACGCGCGTCACGCGTTGCTCCACCATTGCGCCCATGGCAAGCAAGTTGCGGCGCAAATCAACCATTTCATTTCGTAGATCTACTGCCATTTTATTTTTATGCTTCCGCGCGGCGTTGGATTATCCAAAGCGCCCGGTGACATAATCCTCCGTTTGTTTGTTCTTGGGGTTGGTGAACATTCCGTCAGTCGCGCCGGCTTCAATGAGTTTGCCTTCAAAGAAGAACGCGGTGAGATCGCTCACGCGCGCGGCTTGTTGCATGTTGTGCGTGACCACAACAATGGTGAATGTTTGGCGCAACTCGCGAATCAGCGCTTCAACGCTGGCGGTACTGCGCGGATCAAGCGCTGAACATGGCTCGTCCATCAGCAGAACTTCTGGACCAACCGCAATGGCGCGCGCAATGCACAGGCGTTGTTGCTGACCGCCAGAAAGTCCAAGCGCGCTGTTGTGAAGTCTGTCCTTCACTTCGTCCCAAATGGCGGCGGCGCGCAGGCTTTGCTCCACCAAAGCGTCCAGGTCGCTGCGGTGAAAACGCTTGTGAAGCCGCGGTCCAAACGCGATATTTTCGTAAATGCTTTTGGGAAACGGATTTGGTTTTTGAAAAACCATTCCCACGCGGCGGCGCAGTTCCACCACATCAAAGTTACGGTCAAGCACATCGTCTTGGTCCAGTTGCATAACGCCTTCGGCGCGCGCGTTTGGAACCAGATCGTTCATGCGATTAATCCAGCGCAGGAATGTGCTCTTGCCGCAACCCGATGGGCCAATGAGCGAAGTCACCCGCTGTGACGGAATATCCATGGTGATGTTGTGCAGCGCGTGAAAGGCGCCGTACCACGCGTTGAAATCTTTCACACGAAGGGTGACCTGTTCACTGACAGGCGACGACGTGGGCAATGTCGCGGAGGCAGGTTGTCCAAGAGTTGGGCGCGTTTCTGGCATGGTGTTTGTTTCTTAATGTAAAACAGAATTTTATTTTGTATGGAACATTCAGCTGTGTTCGGTCATGCCATTGGCTTGCGCAACTTTTGTCGAAGATACACGGCGACACCGTTGAAGCAGATGAGGACAACAAGCAACACCACAATCGCCGACGCGGCGAGTTGGTGGAATGATTCTTGCGGACGTCCCGCCCAATTGAAGATTTGGAATGGAAGCACCGTGAAATTGTCGTTGAGATTGTCAGGCGTGTTGGCAATGAACACTGGAATGCCAAGCACAAGAAGTGGCGCGGCTTCGCCCATGGCGCGGCTCATGGCCAGAATGGCGCCAGTCAGAATGCTTGGAATTGCGGCGGGCAAAGTGATTTTTGAAGCGGTCTGCCATGGGGTGGCGCCAATGGCAAGGCTGGCTTGGCGCAAACTGGAAGGCACGGCGCGCAACGCTTCGCGGCTGGAAATAATCACAATCGGAAGAACCACCAACATCAAGGTTAATCCGCCTGCAAGCAAGCCTTGACCAAATGGAAATTGAATGTGCCACCATGCGTCGTCGGGACCAAATGCCAGGGCGCTGTTTTTGTCGCTTCCAAAAAGTCCAAACATGCGCGTGAAGGCGGTCAGGCCAAGAATCCCATACACAATGCTGGGCACGCCGGCTAAGTTGCGAATATTGAAATCAATCAATGCGGTCCAGCGATTCTTGGGCGCGAACTCTTCCAAATAAATCGCAGTTCCAATTCCAAGCGGAAGAGCAAGCAAGGCGCAGATGACGCATACCCACACCGAGCCAATGATGGCGGCGTAAATGCCGGCTTTTTCTGGAAAGCGGCTGGCGAAGTTCGTTAGAAAATCCCAACGGAATATTTTTGGAATTTGTGAAAGTTCCCCGTGGGCAAACACCGCGCTGAGCGCGTCGCTGTTGAATAAGAAATGCGAGCCCTGCAATATGATGGACACAATCAACAGCGCCAAAATGAGAATGGTGGCGCTTGTGCTCAGAAGACACAGCGCAAGGAAGGCGCGGTTCTTTAAAATTCGCTTTGTTTGCAATGAAATATTGCTCATTCATACACCTCGCGGTATCGATTCAGCAGAATGTTCCCAATAATGGAAAGAACCAGCGTCAGTATGAATAACACCATGGCCACGGCGTAACTGGAAAGATTTTCAACGCCGAAGGCAGGCGCGTCGCCCAGGAAAATTTGCACCATGTACGCCGTCATGGTTTGCACTTGGTCGGCTGGGTTCAGCGTCATGTGCGCCAAGCCGCCAGCCGCCAACGCCACAACCATGGTCTCACCAATGGCGCGAGTGATGGCCAAAAAGCAACTGGCCAAAATTCCACTGAGTGCGGCGGGCGTGACCACCTTCACGCTGACATCAAATTTGGTGCTGCCTAGTGCGTACGCGCCTTCGCGCAGGGAGCGCGGCACGGATTGCATTGCGTCCTCGCTTAACGACGCCACGATTGGAAGAATCATAATGCCAACGGCAATGCCCGCCGCTCCGGCGTTGTATCCGGAAAAAATTGGCGTGCCGAAAATAAAATTGCACGCGCCTTGAAGCGCTGGTGTGATCACCAACAACGCGAAGAATCCATAGACCACCGTTGGTACGCCCGCAAGAATTTCAATCACAGGTTTCAAAAAGGCTCGCTTGGACGCGGTGGCGTACTCACTCAAGTAAATCGCCGTGATCAAACCAAGTGGAATGGCGGTCATGGCGGCAACGACCGATACCAAAAACGTGCCGCAAATCAGCGGCCAAATGCCAAAATGTTTTTCCGCGCCAAGCAGGGGGCTCCAAGTGGTGCCGAACAGAAAGTCGGTCAGTTCAATTTCCGGCAGTTGAATAAACGCAATGGTTTCACGCAGCAGAATTCCAATAATTCCAACAGTGATCGCAATGCTGATGAGAGCCGTGCAACCAAGCAACCCGCGGATGACAAATTCCCACGCGTTGCGAATTGCATCCGAGCGCGCTACGCCTTTGCGCGCGAGTGCGACCGCGCTTGATGCTGCTTTGGCTGAAATGGCGCTCATGGAAATTAGGCTCTCAAGAAAGGACCGAAAAAATATCTTTTGAAAATTGATCCTGCGTTATTCGAAATTTGAATTGACGGAGGCTGATGTAGATCGTTGTTCACTTGCTGTGATTCATGGCATTATTTATACACATTCGCAATGGAGCCTTGCACTTTGTTGCCAGAGGCGTCCAGGTATTGCGTGCCAAGTTTCTTGGATTTCCAATTCGAAGTTGCTCGATCGTTTATTACCGCGGGGAGCGGGGTATATCCAACTTGCTTGGAAAGTTTCGCTGTGTTGGCCAAATAGAAATTCACAAACGCGGCAATCTCTGGTCTCTCGGCGCTTTTGGCGTTCACATAAATAAACAACGGACGACTGAATGGCGAGTAGGTTCCATCCTCTATGGTCATGCCATTTGGCGTGATCGCGCCTTTGCCGCCATCGATTGGAACCAGCTTTAATTTGCTTGCATTCTCGGCGAAATAGGCGAAACCAAAGTAGCCAATGGCGTTCTTGTCGCCAGCGACTCCGGTCACAAGAACATTGTCGTCCTCACTCACGGAAAGATCGGAGCGAATTTTACCGTCCTTGCCAACCGTGACTTCCTTGAAATAGTCAAAGGTTCCGCTGTCGGTTCCTGGACTGAACACCTTAATGGTTTCACTTGGCCACGCGGGATTCACGTCCGACCATTTCTTGGCTGGCGAGTCTGCGCTAAAAATTTTCTTAAGTTGATCGACATTCAGTTGTGTCACCCAAGTATTGGCGGGGTTGACCACAACGGTGAGACCGTCGAACGCGATTGGCAGTTCAATAAATTCAATTTTATTTGTCTTGGCGGAGTCAGCTTCGGTCTTGGTGATTGGGCGGCTTGCGTTTGAAATGTCAATTTCGCCGGCGCAAAATCTTTTAAATCCGCCACCCGTTCCGCTAATGCCAACGGTCGGTCGTGTTTTGGGCGCCGCTGCTTGAAAATCTTCCGCCACTGCTTCGGTGATTGGATAGACGGTGGATGAACCGTCCACTTTAATTTGACCGGTCAACTTGCGGAGGTCCGCATCACTTGTTTGCATGGAAGCCGCAAGCGCAATTGGAAGAGCAAGCAAAGAGAGTGCTAGGGTTGCGATGGATTTCATAGTGATCCTTTGGCAAGTTTGAGAATGAAATTTTCTGGGTATCAACAATTTCAAGAATTGCCGCGATACGTTTAGTTTGTGTTAAGAACGCCTTTGCATTGCTGCAATTCTGACTGAATTTCCGTGGGTGCGCATGTTGTGTTGCAGTTGAATGCCGGTATTTCTAGCGGTGTGCCAACGGAATCATCAGGCAAAATCGGCTGCCTTGTCCAATCACGCTTTCCGCGCGCACGCTTCCGCCGTGCACCATGGCAATATGTTTCACAATGGCCAGGCCCAAGCCAGTGCCGCCGTCTTCCCGGCTGCGCGCGCTATCCACTCGGTAGAAGCGCTCAAACAAACGCGGCAAATGTTTTTCAGGAATGCCCGGTCCTTGATCCGTGACGGTGATCACCGCCATACCAATTCCAATTTCTCCAATCGTGTTGCTTGAACTTTTTTGGGATGCGTCGCTGGTGCGCGCGGAAATTTCAATGGAGCTTCCCCGCGGTGAGTAGCGAATGGCGTTGCTGACCAAGTTGCCAATCGCTTGCTCAATCAGCAGCGCGTTGGCGTGCAATTGTAAATCACTCTCAATGTTGCGCGTTAATTTCACCCC
This sequence comes from uncultured bacterium, assembly GCA_903898755.1. Lineage (GTDB taxonomy): Bacteria > Planctomycetota > Phycisphaerae > Phycisphaerales > SM1A02 > SYAC01. The sequence goes on from CAIUGT010000154.1 coordinate 5,234, forward strand.
ACGCGCCTCTGCGGCTGGACCAAGTTCCGCGTCAACCCAATCAATCAACGCGTTGACGGGCGTGCTTGCCATGGTGACTCGCTCCTTGGAATTACTTGACTCTAAAAATGAAATGGAAAGCAAGTCTTCTACCAAAGCGCCAAGGCGCGAAGCATTGCGCGCCACAATTTCCAAGAAGCGATTCACTTGCCCCTCGTCGCTCAGGCCAATTTGCTGAATCGTTTCTACATAGCCCTTGATGTTGGTGATGGGCGTGCGCAATTCGTGGCTGACATTGGCCACGAAATCACTGCGCATTCGCTCCAGTCGTTGCTCGCTGGTGACATCCGCAATCAGCAATAATGCGCCGATGGCTTGCATTGATTCATCGCGCAATGTTTCAATGGCGGCGTCCACAATGGAGCCAGGCGCGGTTGGCGGCTCCAACAATCCGTGGCGGCGCTGCCCATCTTTGTAACTCGCTTCCAACATTGCGTTCACTTCTGGAATGCGGCTGATTTCCTGGAATAATCGACCGCGCGCGGTCGTCGTGTCAAAACCCAGCAAGCGCGCCGCCGCCGCGTTGGCCGACAGCACGCGTTGATGCGCGTCCAGCACAACCAGTCCATCGCGCATGGATTGCTCGAATAGTTGACGCTGCAAATGTTCGCTGTGAATCTCGTCGCGCGCGCGTGTGTGTTGCTCCGTGATCGCGGCGCATTGGCGCGAAAGTTGCGCCAACAACGGTCGCCGAAAAATTGGAAAGCTAGTGGCGTTGTTGCTTGCCAACGATTTTTCAAGCGACGCGTTTAGGCGCGACACATCCAGCGCAACGCGCGCTTGATGAATGCCGGCCAAGAACACGGTTCCAATGGCGATCACGGCGGCGGTTTCGCTTGTGAACGCAATCCAAGCCGCGATTGCTATGAGCGCCGCCACAATCCACGAAAATGAGGTTGAGAAAATTGGTTTCATTCAGCAAGAGCTTCGCGGCTCTCGCTGAAACGATACCCGACTCCGCGTACCGTTTCGATCAAGTCGCCGATGGCACCAAGTTTGCGTCGCAAAGCGGTGATATGCACATCAACGGTGCGGCTAGACAGCACAATGTCCTTGCCATGCACCGCGCCAATGATTTGATCGCGTGTGCGCACAAAGCCAGGGCGTTTGGCCAGGAATTGAAGAATTCCGTACTCCGTCAGCGTGAGGTCAATCGGTTTATTTTCAAGCAGTACAACATGACGTCCGGCATCAATCACAAGTTGTCCATCAAGCATGCTCATGCGATCGCTATCAATTGGCGCCGCTTGACCTGTTCGGCGCAAGGCGCTCTGCACGCGCGCCACCAAAATGCGCGGGCTGAATGGCTTGGTGATGTAATCGTCCGCGCCCAATTCAATGCCCGCAACAATGTCGCTCTCGTCGCCTTTGGCCGTCACCATAATAATTGGCATGGATCGTTGATCATGTGTCTGACGAATGCGTCGGCACACTTCAAGTCCGTCCACGTCGGGCAACATCAAGTCAAGCACGACGGCGTCGGGAACTGATTTTTTAATCGACTCCAAGGCGGTGCGTCCAGATCGCATGATGGTGGTGTCAATGCCGGCGCGCTTGAGATGCAGCTCAATCAACTCGGCGATTTCTTTTTCATCTTCAACGATAAGCACGGAGTATTTTTCCATGCGTGGAAGTTTGATCTGTGATGGATTGCTGCTCATTATGGTTGAGTTAAGATTGTGTTTCTTCTGCGGGCAAACACCACAATCCGTCGCGGCATTGCATGGCGGCGCGCTTGGTGACATTGGGCAGAGTGATGGAAAATCCATCCCACGCCATGACCGCCAACACCGCCATGGCTACGGATTCACGCGCTGAAATATGCACTTTGCTTGCGACATCCGTGTTGAACACGGGTCGCTGAACCAATTCTTCAATGCGCTTGCACAACGTTGTGTTCATTGCGCCGCCGCCAGCCAAAAGCACTTCATGCGATGGACTGCTGCTGGTCAAGATGGACTGCGCAATACTTTTTGCCACTGCAAATACAGCCGTCGCAAGCAAGTCGCACGACGTCAGTTGTGGCGCCCATTGATTGACCCAATCTAGACCCTCATCGCCGCTTCCAAGCGAGCGATTTTGCGCGGCCGCGTTCTTCAACGCCGCGGTCAGCGCGGTTTCCGCAAGTGGATGCACCGAACCTTTGGCGGCGTTGCTGCCTTCGGGATCAAAATCCAAATCCAGTGCCAACTTCGCCGCGTGATCCAGAATGTGGTTGCACGCGCACACATCGCGGCCATTTATTTTCGTAGCGTCGTCCACGCTAGAGGGCAGCCACGTGATGTTGCAGAAGCCGCCCAAGTTCACAATGGCGCGTGGTCGGTGGCCGCGGAATAAAATCCAATCCGCAAGCGGCGTGATGGGCGCCCCTTGGCCGCCCGTCGCCAAATCCGCGCCGCGCAAATCGCTTGCCACTGGACAGCGCAGCGCGCGCGCGATTGGAAATGGATTGATGATTTGCCACGACAGCGGGGGCGCGTGGAAAATAGTTTGTCCGTGAATGCCGGCCACATCAATAGCCAGAGTGGTTGACGCAGCGCTGTTGTGCGCTTTCAACATTTCAAGCGCGCTTGCGGCGTGAAAGTTTCCAAAGTCAAGCGCCAAGCGCGCGAAGTCGCCGGCTGAAAAAGGTTTGCCCTGCGAAGCCGCGCGCAAGCGTGGACGCAGCGCGCCAAGATCAAATGTGTTGTGGTGCAAAAGTGTGGCGCACGAATGCAAGCCACTCTCGGTGATTTCTACCAACGCCATGTCAAGCGCGTCCAAACTTGTGCCCGTCATTGCGCCCAAAGCAACGCGCCGATGCGGCCGTGTCGTGTTGAACTTTGAATTGGCGAATGAAAGTTCCATGCGCGCATCTTCCCCGCCAGCGCCCTTGCCGTCGAGCAGTTTTTCAATGCTTTCGCTACATTTACTTCATGCGAAAACGAATTCTGGTCACTGGAGGCGCTGGGTTTCTAGGTTCACACCTGTGCGATCGCCTGGTTGAGGCCGGCCACGAGGTGGTTTGCCTGGATAATTTCTTTACTAGTCACCGCGGAAACATTGAACATTTGCTAGGCAAGACCAACTTTGAGTTGGTGCGCGCGGACGTGACCAATCCTGTGCAATTTGAAGTGGATCAAATTTATAATTTGGCGTGTCCCGCGGCTCCGGGCCACTATCAATACAACCCAATTAAAACCCTCAAGACCAGCGTCATGGGCGCCATGAATGTGCTTGGTCTTGCGCGCCGCGTGCGTGCGCGCGTGTTGCAAGCCAGCACCAGTGAGGTGTACGGCGATCCCGCGGTGCATCCGCAAGTTGAAAGTTACTGGGGCAATGTCAATCCAATTGGTCCGCGCGCCTGTTACGACGAGGGCAAGCGCGCCGCCGAAACATTGTTCTTTGACTATCACCGCACGAACAATGTTTCCATTCGCGTGGCGCGCATCTTCAATACATATGGTCCGCGCATTCATCCATTTGACGGCCGCGTGGTGAGCAATTTTATTCGCCAAGCCGTCGCGGGTCAGGACATCACGTTGTTTGGTGATGGCAGCCAGAGCCGCAGTTTTTGCTACGTGGATGATTTGGTCGACGGCTTGATGAAGTTGATGGCCGCGCCCGACGAGTGCACGGGTCCGATCAATTTGGGAAACACAAATGAATTCACCGTGAAGCAACTTGCGGAAAAAATTGTCGCAATCGCTGGCACGAAATCCAAAGTGGTCACGGGTCGGCCGCTTCCTCAAGATGATCCAACGCGCAGGCAACCCGACATTTCGTTGGCCAAGAAATCGCTTGGGTGGGAGCCAAAGGTTGCTTTGGACGAAGGCTTGCGCCGCACCATTGACTGGTTCCGCACCATTGATTTGACCGATTACCGGCCGCCCACGCCAAATTTTGTGACATAAATTAAGGCGTAGAAGCGGATTGAGAAAAATCTAAATGAGCAGCTTAAATGCTGTCACATTCCATTTTGTTCTGCGTTTGTTAGGTGGGACCGAAGAAAAAAGGCAGTGTTTCCTGGAATGCGGCAAATGCAGGGTAGAGTTCATACAAGAATTCAACCCTAAAAATTACCGAACAAAGGGTTGACTAGCCGATTGAAATCGGATACCTATCAGATACCGAACAAATGATTTGGCATTGGAGCCAAATCAAATGCAAGGAAATATCAACGTTCGGACAGTTTCAAGCCTGTTTCTATAAGAAACAACAACCAAGGAAGGTTACTTACACATGGTCGCATCAACAGATTCAAAAGGTGGCAACGGAGCATTAAGCGCAAGCAAAGATGTCAAAGGTGACGCGCGGGCAACTCCCGCTTCTGGAAATTCCAGAATTTCATTAGGAAGTTCAACTTCCGCAGTGGCAACGGGCGCTGTGTCAGCTACAACTCAATCAGTGGCGAAACCAGCGATGACGTCTGGCGCAACAAACGCAACTGAAAGGTCAAACATGTCCAAGCAAGCCGTCGAGTCCAAGCCAGAAATCAAATCTGACATCAAGTCCGACAAGGCGCTAACCGCCAAGGAAACCGTGGAGCAAAAATCAAAATTGAAAGCCATTGAGCAAGCCATGGGCCAAATTGAGAAGGCTTACGGCAAGGGCAGCATCATGCGTCTTGATGGTGATTTGCCGGAACCAATTCAAGGCATCTCAACTGGCGCGCTCAGTTTGGATTTGGCTTTGGGCGGACGTGGTTTGCCACGCGGACGAGTTGTAGAAATCTTTGGTCCAGAATCAAGTGGTAAAACAACATTGGCGCTCACAGCCATTGCCAACACGCAACGTGAAGGCGGCGTTGCCGCATTCATCGACGCGGAGCACGCGCTTGATCCATCGTGGGCCAAGCGTTTGGGTGTGAATTTGGATGAAATTCTTGTTTCACAACCAGACACGGGAGAGCAGGCGCTTGAAATTTGCGAGATGTTGGTTCGATCCAACGCCGTGAACATGGTGGTCATTGATTCCGTGGCGGCACTTATTCCACGCGCTGAAATCGAGGGTGAAATGGGCGATAGCCACATGGGTTTACAGGCACGTCTTATGAGCCAAGCGTTGCGTAAGTTGACTGGCGCCATCGCCAAGAGCGATTGCGTTGTGGTGTTCATCAATCAGTTGCGTGAAAAAATTGGCGTCATGTTTGGCAGCCCAGAAACAACCACGGGCGGTCGCGCGCTCAAGTTCTACGCCACGGTGCGCATTGATATTCGCCGCATTGGGCAGATCAAAGAGGGCGATCGAATTGTGGGCAATCGCATTAAGACCAAAGTGGTCAAGAACAAAATTGCGCCGCCATTCCGTGAGGCGGAATTCGACATCATGTTCGATGAGGGTATTTCCACCTCAGGCGACGTTCTGGACATGGCCACCGCGGATGAGGTGGTGGACAAGAGCGGTTCGTGGTTCAGCTACGGAGCCACGCGACTCGGTCAAGGTCGTGAAGGCGCCAAGTTGTTCCTGCGCCAGAATCCGGCGTTGCTTGATGAAATTCGCAAGGCCGTCATGGTGAAGCGTTTGGCGAATCCAAATGGAATTCCAGCCAAGCTTAAGGATGAGTCCGACGACGAGTGAGTTGATATGCCAATGTCTGGTGGTTTCATCGCCTGATTCTGTTTTGAACGGATTCAAAGTGTTGAGCTGCCATTAGAAAGAAGTTGCCGGGTTGGGCGGTTCTCGACGGAGCCGCTCAGCTTGGAAAACTTATTTCAACATTCAATAGTTGAATGAAGTCCGACATGGGTCGGACTTTTTCCTTTTTTTTGTGCGATTCCAATGCGAAAAACATATTGCTTGCGTGTGCGCAATTTGTTTTTTCTACAGCGCGCCTGAAAAACTCAATACCATATTTCAAGCGGTTCCGTGTGATGCGACTTTATTTGTCCAGCCCGCGCAGCGCTAAATATTGCGTTGTGACATATTCCATCAATCCCCAAACGCCTCCTTCGCGTCCAAATCCGCTCCATTTTACTCCGCCAAAGGGTGCGCGAGCGTTGCTGGGGACAGCTTCATTTACGCCAATCACGCCGCATTGCAATTGTTGCGCCGCGTCACGAGCGGTCTTGTCATTGCCGCCAAACACATAGCCAGCCAATCCAAACGGACTTCCATTCGCAACTTCTATGGCCTCCTTTGCGGAAGTCACGCTCATAATTGGAATCACCGGACCAAACGTCTCCTCCTCAAAACACAACATGCTGGGATTGCAATTAGAAATTACAGTTGGTTCATAAAAACGGTCGGGGCGGTCGGGGATTTCCTTTGTACGTCCGCCACACACTAATTTTCCGCCACGAGCTAATGCATCCGTCACATGCGATCGGACTTTGTCAACGGCCGCATCATGAATCAGCGGACCGATTTGACAACCAGTTTCCATGCCAGGCGCAATCTTGAATTGCGCCGCCGCCACGGCCACGCGCGCCGTGAATTCGCTGGCAATATCTTCATGCACAAGAAAACGATTTGGGCAAATGCATGTTTGACCCGCATTACGAAACTTGGCTTGCATGGCGCCTTGCACCGCCAATTCAAGATCCGCGTCCGCAAGAACAATGAAGGCCGCGTGTCCGCCAAGTTCCATGGAGCAGCGGACAATTTCCTGCGCGCATTGGCGCAAAAGTAAACGTCCAGTTTCCGTGCTTCCTGTGAAGCTGAGTTTGCGCACGCGGCCATCCATAAGCCAGGTTGTGGCGATGGATTTAGCGTCGCCTGTCAGCACATTCAAGCATTGCGGGGGCAGTCCGCACTCCAACAGAATTTCGGCAAGCGCGAAAGCAGAAAGCGGTGTTTCTTCGGCGGGCTTGGCCAGTTGCGTGCAACCCGCGGCAAGGGCAGGGGCAATCTTGCGCGCCAACATGGCCAGCGGAAAGTTCCAGGGCGTGATAGCCGCGCACACGCCAACCGCTCTATGGCGCACAACGCCGCTCACGCCTGGTCGATCAAGGGCGATTTCCATTTCATTTAGCGCGTGCATTTCATTGGCGGCGCATGAAAAATAATCGGCGGAGTACTGAACTTCGCCCGCGGCCTCGGCGAGTGGTTTGCCGCACTCTTGCGTGATGATGCGCGCCAATGCATCTTTTCTTGCAACCAAAAGTTTGGCCGTGGCGTGCAATACCGCGGCGCGTTGAGCGGGTGGCGTGGCTTCCCACTGGGGCTGAAATTCATACGCGCTGTTGAGCGCGCTCAACGCCTCGCTTGCTCCGCACATGGGCACCCGCGCGATCACCATGTCGCTTGCGGGATCAACCACTTCAATCGCGTCACTTGAAGAAATATCCGTCCATCGACCTGCGATCAAATTACGTGTTTCCATTGTCCCCAAAGCGTACACTTATGAAAGAGGTAATCCCATGGCCAAAGCAATTGTTGATCCCAATGAACTCCGCCGTTTCGCTGGCGACTTGAAGAAATTTAACAACGATGTGCAAACTCAAATGACACGCGTTGGCGCCTCGCTTGGCGGGTTGCAACAGACGTGGCGTGATCAAGAGCAAGTCAAATTCTCCGAAGAGTTTGAGCAAACCATGCGGGCTCTTCAAAAATTTGTCAAAGCCTGCGACACGCATATTCCGTTTCTTGTCCGTAAGGCGGAGCGCATAGAGGAATATCTCAATCAGCGTTGATCGCGCAGGCAATTGAACCAAACATGGATCCGCAGCAAGCCAATCTTCAATCCATTCATGTTCTGGAGAACACTCGCGCCGCGTTTATTCGTTGCCGCGAGGATGTTGGACTTGCCCTCGCGGAGGCGGACAGCGAAGTGGATCGTTTGGTGACCTGGCTTCAAAATGATCGAGTGATGTATTGGCGTGGCCGCGTGAATCGTCTTCGCGAAGACATGAACAACGCACGCAGCGCGTTGTTTCGTAAGGAAACCGTGACAAGCAGCAAGGATTCCAAGCCAAGCACGGTGGATGAACGCAAGGCGCTTGCCAAGGTGAAGGACATGCTTGAAGATGCGGAGCGCCGCGCCGCGCGTACAAAGACATGGGCGCTCAATTTCCCTCGCGAACAAGCGTTGTTCAAAGGCGCGACGGCTTTGACCGCATCCATGCATGAGCGCGAATTACCAGCAGCTATTTTGGCTTTGGGAAGAATGGTGGTTGCAATCGAGCGCTATGTTCGCGATGAGGCTCCAGACCTTTCCAAAATGCTGGAAGTGGAACTGGCGCAAACCGACAAGACGGCCAACATGAAGCGCGCCGTTGACGAAGAACAGAAGTCTGGCAACGCGGACGACTCTTCGCAACAGCAATCCTGGGAGCGACCAACATGAGCGTTGAAGGAGGACGACAACGTTTGTATGGTGCGCTGAAAGAATTCCGTACAAAGTGGGCGGAATCTCAAAGTCAATGGAATGATCAAGCGTCACAGATGTTGCAAAAAAAATATGTGCAGCCACTTGAAGATGGTGGCAAATCAGCTTTGCAAGCCATGGAAGTCATGCGGGATTTGATCGCGCGCATCCGCAGCGAATGCAATGATCCAAATTCAATTCAATAGTCCCGCATGATCACATATCAATACACTTGTACGATAGAAAGCAGTGAGCAACTCCAACATGGACTCTGAAATTCCAGACCCTCTTGAGGAGTGTGGCGCACGTTGGAAAACGCTGCGCAACGCCTGTCAAGCTCACGCTCAAGCGCTCGCTCTTTCCCAAAAAGAAATTCACGCCCTGCGCCAAGCGGAATTATCCCGCCATCAATTGGAAATGAATCGCATTGAAAGCGAGCGGGAAAAATACTCCGCTCAATGCGAGCGCATTCTCAAAGACGCGCAGGATCAAACAGTTGCTGCCGCAGAATTGGAGCTTCGCAACGCAGATGATCAGTCGCGAGTTCAACAGGAGGAAATTCAAAATAAATTCAAGGACAACTCCCAATCTGCCAAGCAGCATTTGGAGGAGGCGATTTGGATGGCTGACAGCGTGTTGGAAACTGGCGAATCCGCTCCGCGGGTTGAATTTGAGGAGGCGCGAACTCGGATTGCGCAAATGCAAATCACGCTCAATGAATCTTTTGAAGCGGCTTGTTTCCAATTGAAACGGTATCGTCAGTCGCAACCGGCTCCGCAACCCATTGATCGCAATTTGTCTCCAAAGGCTTGTGAAGGAATCTTGTCAATGCAGGCGGCCGTGGCCATGGATTCATTGGCGCGATTTCGTAAATTAAAATTGGCGGGTTTATTTCGTGGGCCCATCTTGCTTGTTCCTTCCATCATGGTCACAGGAACACTGACAGGTGTTGCCGCGCTTGCGGGCATTCGAGGCAACGGGCTTGTGGCCGCAGTTGTGGCGGGAATTCTGTTGAGCGCGGTTGGAATTACGGTGTTGTGGCTCCTTGCCCGCAAGCAAGTGCGCCATGCATGGATTCCAATTTCCAAAGCGCACCAAGTTGGTCTTCTTGCGGGTGAAATGGCAATGCAAGCCGCCGTCGAACATCGGCGAGCAACAATCGCCGCGGCCATTGCCACACGCGATCACGAAGTCAAAGTCGCCAAGGCAAAATGGACGCCTATTTTAGATGATGTACTCGCTAAAAGTCGCGGGATGCTTGAGGAAGTCAAGCAGGCACGCAATCAAAAGAAAATTGAAATTGAAAACAGAAAAGCAAATTTATTGCGGCGCGCTCTTGAAGTGGCGGAAGCCACTCGCCAACAGGTGGCCAGTGCGGCAAGTTCCGCAGAAGCGCATGAGAGAAAAAAAACAAGTGAGAAGAGCGCCGCATGCGACGCGCTTGAAGCAGCGAGCGCACATGATCGACGCGCCATCTGGCGCACGGAGCGCGATACTTTTTATCAGTGGACGGTGTCCATGGGTGAGAAATTAAATGTTCTGTTGTCGCCGTGGGAGCAGTCTGCCGTTGCGGCAAATCTGCCGCAACGCATTTCCGAGGGAATGGCTTTTGGTTCACTCGTGTTAGATCTTTCCACAATCGAAAATTCCACGCCGACAGAGCCAGATTGCGCGTGGCCAAATTTTTCACGGACCGCTCCAGCTTGGACTATTCCCGCCTTTCGCCCTCTTCCAAATGCTCCGTCCTTGTTGGTGGAGGCCCCATTGCAAGGGCGTGCCCAGGCGCTTGAAATGATTCAAAGCGCGGCGCTTCGTCTTTTAACGCAGACGCCTGCTGGCAAAGTTCGTTTCTACTTTTTTGATCCAGTTGGACTTGGTCAAAATTTCGCGGGCTTCATGCATCTGGCTGACGAGATGGAGTCATTGGTGAGCGAGCGAATTTGGAGCGAGTCGCGCCATATTGAGCAAAAATTGACGGATCTCACCGAGTATGTGGAGACCGTCATTCAGAAATATTTGCGTAATGAATTCGCGACCATCGCTGACTACAACGAGCAAGCGGGGGAGTTGGCCGAGCCTCTTCGCATTATTGTGTTCGCGGATTTTCCAGAGGGATTGACAGATGCTGGAAGTAAACGCTTTGCCAGTTTGCTTCAATCTGGCGCGCGTTGTGGCGTGCATTTTTTGCTGCTTCGTGATCCAACCAAACCGCTTCCTGAATTGATCAAGGAAAATGAAGTGCTGCAACGTTGCATGAGGGTTCGCTGGGAACAAGATCGGTTTGTCGTGGATGCCCCTGGTCTTGAAGATGTTCCATTCACTCCAGCCACCATGCCAAGCGCGGCGGTGTTGCAAACCATTTTGCAACAAATTGGGCGTGCCGCCAAAGCTGGATCCAGGGTGGAGGTTCCATTTCAAGCCATTGAGCCCAAACTTGATCAGCGCTGGACAAGTTCAAGCGCGAAAATTCTGCGCGTGCCTGTGGGTAGAAGCGGCGCAAATAAATTGCAATCCATTGAAATTGGCGAAGGCACAAGGCAGCATGTTTTGCTTGCGGGCAAAACAGGTTCCGGCAAGAGCACCTTGCTGCACGCGCTCATCACGAATGTCGCGCTGTGGTATTCACCTGATGAGGTTGAATTGTGGTTGATCGATTTCAAGAAGGGCGTCGAATTTAAGGCGTATGCAACCCACGCTTTGCCGCACGCGCGAGCGGTGGCTGTGGAAAGCGATCGTGAATTTGGACTCAGTGTTCTGCAAGGACTTGATGTGGAACTGAAGCGTCGCGGTGATTTATTCCGCGACGCCGGTGTTCAAGATTTGGCGGCGTGGAGATTGCTTGGCAAGACGGAGTCCATGCCGCGCACCTTGTTAATCGTTGACGAATTTCAAGAATTATTTGTGGAAGAGGACAAGGTCGCTCAAGATTCCTCGTTGTTACTTGATCGCTTGGTGCGACAAGGCCGCGCGTTTGGAATGCATGTCATTCTTGGTTCTCAAACGCTTGGCGGAACATATGCGTTGCCTCGCACCACCATGGGACAAATGGGAATTCGCATTGCGCTGCAATGCAACGAGGCTGACTCCGCCATGATTTTGTCAGACGACAACACAGCCGCGCGTCTTCTTTCGCGTCCTGGCGAGGCTATTTACAACGACGCTGGTGGCTTGATTGAGGGCAATAGTCCATTTCAAGTTGTTTGGCTTACCGATGCGCAGCGTGATGAACGTGTGCGAGAACTGGCCATCTCGGCGCGCGCCAAAGGAGTTTCTGATCGCAAGATGATTGTGTTTGACGGCACCGCCGCCGCGCGCATTGAACAGTGTCAGCCACTTCTTGATTTGATTCAGCAGCCGACCACCAAAAGCGTGACCGCGTTGCAGATTTTTCTAGGAAATCCAGTGGCCATTCGCAACGCCAGCGTCATTACCCTTCGCAGGCAGTCTGGCGCCAACATCATTGTTGTTGGTCAACGAGAAGATGTTGCGATGGGTTTAAGCGTGGCCGCGCTTGTAAGTTTCGCCGCGGTCACGCGCCATATTTCTGGCCGCGTGATTCTGCTTGACGGAACCACTCCTGATTCTCCCACGGCTGGAGCGCTTCAATCCACGATTGAAACCCTCAAGCTCAACGCGGAAGTTCCAAACTATCGCGATTGCGACGCCGCCATTGTTCAACTGGGCCAAGAGGTTGCGCAACGCATCGCCGATGGGCGACAAGATCAGCCGCCTATCTTGCTCATGGTTCACGGTCTTCAACGCTATCGCACGCTGCGCAAAGACGAGGACGATTTTTCCATGTCAAGTGATGGTCCGCCCAAACCCGACAAGGTGCTTGGCGCAATCTTGCGTGACGGTCCCGCAGTTGGCGTGCATGTATTTGCATGGGCTGACACCGCGCCAAGTTTGCAGCGCTGCATTGATCGAAACGCGCTTCGTGAATTTGATTTTCGCGTCTTGATGCAAATGAGCGCAAATGATTCCAGCTATCTCATGGACACGCCTGCCGCGTCGCGCTTGGGTGCGGAGCGCGCCTTGATCTTTAGCGAGGAAAAAGGCGCGACCGAGCGCTTTCGTCCATTTGAGATCGCATCGGCGCAAGTGCTTGCAAAGTTGTTCACTTCACATTCGTAATCGCCGCGCCAGTGCGGGCGCGAAGTTTGCGCACGCAATCGCACACAATTGTGGCGGCTTGAACGACTTCTTCACGCGTTGTGAAGCGCGACAGGCTGAAGCGCACGCTTCCGTGGGCTAGAACGGGTGGAACCCCCATAGCTAATAGCACGGGCGAAGGATCCAGAGAGCCCGAACTGCACGCCGCGCCTGCGCTGGCGCAAAGATTCTCATTGGAAAGCGCTAGTAAAATTGCTTCCGCTTCCAAATGTGCAAACGCGATATTGGTTGTGTTCCATATTCTATTTGTGGCAACGCCATTCATCATCGCATCAGGAATTGCCGTTTGTATCAAAGTTTCAAATTGATTCCTGAACTCCGCGGCGTGATTCATATCCGCCGCGTCCAACCACCTACGGGCGGCTTGTGCTGCCATGCCAAAGCCAATAATCCCAGAAACATTTTCCGTCCCGGCGCGACGATCACGCTCTTGTGGACCGCCCACAAGTTGGGCTGAAATACCAGCGCCTCGACGCGCGAACAATGCCGCCGCGCCTTTGGGGCCATGGAGTTTGTGCGCGGAGAATGTGGCAAAATCAACTGGGGCATTCGCCACATCAAATGGATGGCGACCCACTGACTGCGTGGCGTCGGTATGAAATAGAACATTTTTCTCTCTGCACAATTCACCCACGACTTGCAGGGGAAGAATGACGCCAGTCTCATTGTTCACGGACATCAGCGAAACCAACGCAATGTCATCGCCATGTTTTTGAAGCACCTCTCGCAAGTGATCAAGATGTATTTCGCCGCTGTGCGCATGCTCAACCCAAATCACTTCGCACTGGCCCGCGGCTTCAAGGTGTTGCGCCAAAGTTCGCACCGCTGCGTGTTCTAATTTGCTGGTGACAATCACTCGCCGCTTTGGATGCGCTTCCAAAACGCCGCGCAATGCCAGCGACGCAGACTCTGTTCCACTGGAGCAAAAAATAATTTCACGCGCCGAGCAGCCGACAAGTTGCGCGACATGTTCTCGAGCGTGCTCAAGTTGCGCGCGTGCCGCTTGTCCAAATCGATGAACGCTGCTGGGATTACCCCAATTGTTGGCCAGTGATTCGCGCATGGCTTCCACAACTTCCGCAAGCGGCATGGTGGTGGCGTTGTTGTCCAAATAGATCACATGTCAAGAGTAGGGTGGCGGCCACTCTTCGCCAATAAATAAAAAGCCCGACCACATGGATCGGACTTTTCAATGCGGATGAGAGGAATCGAACCTCCATGGGTGTGACCCCACAAGAACCTGAATCTTGCGCGTCTGCCAATTTCGCCACATCCGCAGGAAGAACAAGTGTACTTCGCCGCATTGCGTTTTGCATTTCGCAATCAAAATGTAAATAAAACACGGGGTGGTCGTGGGACCACCCCGTGCGAATTCAACCTTTCAAATGCTTCAATCCTCGGCGTCGTCTGTGATATCCGTTCCAATGTCAAGCACTTCGCCTTCGCCTGCGTCATCCGCGTCATCTTGCGAGACTAGGAAACTGGACAGGCGCTGACTTCGCACAGGATGTTGCAGCTTCTTCAACGCCTTGCTTTCAACTTGGCGCACTCGTTCGCGGGTCACCTTGAAGATTCGACCGACTTCCTCAAGGGTGTAGGTGTAGCCATCGCCAATGCCGTAGCGCAATTTCAAAATTTCACGCTCACGGTAGGTGAGTGTCTTCAACACATCATTGATGCGCTGACGAAGCAACTCATTGCTCGCGGCTTCGGACGGACTTGACTGTCGTTCGTCCTCGATGAAATCTCCAAAGTGGCTGTCTTCGCTTTCGCCAACAGGGCGATCAAGCGAAATTGGATGGCGACTGATCTTCATCACGCGGCGAACTTCTTCGGCTGGCATCTTGGCTTTCGCCGCGATTTCTTCACCGGTTGGTTCACGACCAAGCTCTTGAAGCAAATGCTTCTGAATGTTGCGCAACTTGCTCATGGTTTCAATCATGTGCACAGGCACGCGAATAGTTCGCGCGTGATCAGCGATGGCTCGCGTGATTGCCTGACGAATCCACCATGTCGCATACGTGCTGAACTTGTAGCCGCGTTGATACTCGTACTTGTCCACGGCGCGCATCAAGCCAGTGTTGCCTTCTTGAATAATGTCAAGGAATGGCAGTCCGCGGTTGCGATACTTCTTCGCGATGCTCACCACCAAGCGCAAATTTCCACCAGAAAGATCGCGCTTGGCTTGTTCATACTCGCCAAACACGCGCATAATGGCTTTCATACGCGCTTCAAGTTCCTCGGGATATTCAAACACAATGGATCGAAGACCAACCAGCTCCTCGCGCATCACAATTTGATCCTCGGGGTCAAATCGTTCTGGAAACTTCTCCGCCTTGAGAAGTTGGCGCTTCAAGTCAACCATTTTTCGATGGATGGACTGCAAGCGACGCATCAGTGGTTGAATACGGCCTGTTCGCAAGCAGCACTCTTCAAGCAGGGTTGCAACTTTTCGGCGACGAAGACGAAGCTCTTCCTTGATAACAACTTTACGATCTTCCGAAATTTCGGAATCCTCAAGTTGATTCCATTGGCGCTCGTTCATGTCGATCAATTTGGAAATGGTCTCAACATTTCCTGGAATGCGCGACGCGATCTTGCCCTTGGCATCTTCTTCCGCAGTGGAAATACGCATGGTTCGATCGAACGGCAATTTGCCGTCGCGCACTTGCTTGAGAGTCTCAGTGGCCAATCGCGCCACGTAATCACTTTCAAGCGATTTTCGACGGAAGATCATGCGGGTGGTTTCAATTTTCTTAGCCAAGCGAATTTCTTGTTCGCGGGTCAAAAGAGGAATTGTTCCCATCTGCGTCAGGTACATGCGAATTGGATCATCAATGCGCTTGCTGCCTTGCTCGGCCAATGCCTGCGCCACGATGGCCATGGCTTCCTCGTCATCCAAAATTTCATCATCAAGGTCGGCGGCTTCTGGAGCAGCTTTCGTGGAAGGAATTTCCACGACATCTTTCATCTGCTTGAGAACCTTTGGTTGCGCACCCGCGCTTAAAATTGGCGCTGGTGGCGGGCCTTGAATCGCCGCTGGAACCGAGCACGCATCTTTGCGGTGCTTGGGATTGTCGCGGTGAAACTTCAAGTTGGTTTGCAATGGCGCGTCCAGTGGAGTGAGCTTGTTGCGCTGCACTTCAATCTCATCCACCATGTCAATCCCATTTTCACTGAGCAACACGAAGAGCTCATCAATACGATCGGCGTTGACGAACTCATCTGGCAAGCAGGTGTTGAGTTCTTCATAGCTAATCCACTTTTGCTGGCGACCTTTTTCAACAAGGCGACGAAGAGTGGCTTTCAGATCTTTAATGGCAAGACTCACGGTTCAACTCCAATTCTTTGTAAGAGGGAAAAACATTCAAGATTGATCCGCAGACGCTTTCGCTACGGTTTCAGTTCGGTTCAAATTCCGCATATTTTGCGCAATTGCAGTGGGGTTATGACCCCCTCGGCGCACTTGTTCCAATCGAGCAAGTGCATCCTCGGAGTTCATCAAATGGTTCGCATTGTGTTTGATATCGGCGTCATGCAGGAATTTGTCAAAATCAGCGGCGGCGTTGCGCACAGCTTCTGAGGCGTCCATATGTTCATTGCGTTGACTACCAATGTGAAATAGCTCGCCGCAGAGGGCTTTGAGCGAAGGCTCTTGGCACTCGGCTTGAATGTCTTGGACATGGAATGAAGAACCAGATTCAAAACGCATGACAAGCAGGCTCCATAGTTGTCGAAGATCGGTTCGTTCGAAGTGTTCTGGTGAAAAAGCTTCTGAAATGGGCAATAACCCTTCTGTTCCCACTTGCACGCGTACTTGCGCGGCATGTGGATCCGCCATGATGGCCGCCAATAAATTTTTCTCCGCCATTCGTCGAGCTTTGTGTCGAGGACTTGATGGAGGCTCTTGCACAAGTTGTGGAGCAATGGTTTGGGTTGAGGCTGTCTCGTTCAATTTCAATTCGGCGCGCGCTTGCGGCATGGCTTGTTCAAGTGTCCGCACTGGAACGCCGGTCAATTTTGAAAGCGCGTTCATGACAAAACTTTTGCGTAGTGGTTCAACTGATCGAAAACCAAGCTCGCCAAGTTTGCGCAGCAACTCTTGCAAGCGCTGTTGTTTTCCAGACATGCTTTCCACGGATTCAAGATTCGCCTTGAAGCGGCGCACCATCCATGACAAAGCTTCTTCACCATTTGCAAGCGCGGCGTTGAAATCATTCAGCCCATTTGGGCGCTGCAATAATTCGTCTGCATCAAGACCATCAGGCAATGTGGCAATGCGAACATCGACAGGGACGGCCAGGAAAGTTTCCACGGCGCGGTCGGCGGCGCGCTCTCCAGCGTTGTCCGGATCAAACACCACGGTGATTCGCTCCGCCATTCGCTGCAATGCCTTAGCATGATCTTTTGTCAGCGCAGTGCCTAAAGTGGCAATGACATTGGTCACGCCAGCTTGATGCAAAGCAACGGCGTCCACATAGCCTTCCACCACAATCGCGTGCTTGGAATCAATAATGGATCGGCGCGCCCGATGCAGCGCATACAGGGTGCGTCCCTTTGAAAACAGGGGGGAATCAGGGCTATTCAGATATTTTGGTTCGTCATTTGGGTCAAGCCGACGCGCGCCAAACGCAATGACATTTCCCAATTCGTCATGAATAGGAAACAACAAGCGATTGCGGAAGCCATCAATTGGACCGCGTTGTCCGCTGCGAATGAGTCCAAGCGCCTCGAAACTTTCACGCGCAATTTTGTCTGTGGAATTCGCGGAGTGCTGAATCAACTTTTCAATGTGACGCGCGAGATGGTCCCAGCCTTCAGGTGCCACGCCAAGTTGAAAATCTTCACGGGTCTGCGCGTTGAGCACGCGCTCATTCAAGTGCGTGCGCGCCGTGGCTCCAAGAGTCTCATCTTGCAGGCAGCGCTGATAAAATTTAGCGGCCGCTGCCATGGCTTTGCGCAGCGATTCTTTGCTTGTGGCTGGATCCTTGGGACCTTCTTCGCGCATTGAACGCAATTCAATTCCGCAGCGCTGCCCCAAATATTTCAAGGCCTCGCGGAATTCCATCTTGTGGAAATTCATGACAAAGTCAATCGCGTTTCCAGCCGCTCCGCACGCGAAGCAGTTGTAAAAAGCATTTCCTTTGTGCGTCACAACCGCCATGCTTGGCGATTTGTCCTCATGGAATGGACAAAGTCCCACGTGCTCTCGGCCTCTAGGCTTCAGAGAAACGTGTTCGCCAACAAGGGACACAAGATCAGTTGCGTCCAAAATGCGATCGCGATCGCTTTGTTGCGATAAAACCATTGTTTGCTTTCAGTGAAAGAACCACCTGCGACGCAAGGCCCATCCATGGGATTTGCCGCGGAACCACCTATAGTTTTACAAGGCCGCGACCTTGCAAAACCTCCGCAGATGAGAATCATCATGCGGCAGTTTCCTGTGGAATAAAATCATGAATGCACGCATTCAAGACTTACACCACCGGACCAAACGGACCTTCAAATTGGGTCCACAATTCTCTCGGCTGGCAGGTTTGCTTGTGAAACGCGTTCGTGGATCAACCTTGATCCTGCGTATTCAACGAAGCCTTGTAGCGCCGAGGGACGAGGAAAGTTACGCCAAATTTCTGGGAAGTCAATTGATAATTTCTAATAATCGCTGAAATACAGTGATAAATATTAAAAATGTAGTAAATACGGCGTTATTGACCGTATTCAAGGCTTAAGAGTGCGGGCGAAGTTGAAAGGTCAACCAGCAGCGGCGGCTTTTCGTGGACGCGTATAAACGAACTTGCGACGCAATGGTTTCTCAACAAGTCCAGAGCGAATAGCTCGAACGCTTGCTTTGACGCGCGTTGGTTTGCCATCAATGACAGCCGTGACATTTTGCAAATTAGGCTTGAAAGTGCGCTTTTTTACGCTGGTTGTCTTAATACCAACACCACCAAGGTATTTCGCTTTGCCGCGACGCTTGAGAACATTTCCAGAAGTTGTTTTTGATCCGGTGAAATAGCAGACGCGTGGCATGGTTCAATCTCCTCAGTTGGGTGGATCATTCTACAAATAAAGGCACTTTTGCGCAAGGGCAAGAAGATATTTTGCGCTCAACATTGCAGATTTACTCGCTCAGGCGGGCAATCTTGAGCAAGTTGGCCACATTCAGAGCGTCGAACGCGTCAAAGCTGCCAACATCAAAGCTGTCCAGGTCAATCACTCCCCAAGCATTTCCGGCGGAATCAAAGCAGGGGACAACCAATTCGCTTCTGTCCCGCGGATCGCAAGCTATGTAGTCGCCGCCAAGTTCAGCCACGTCGCGCACCACCAATGGCTTTCCAGATTTGAAGGAATTTCCGCATGCGCCATGCAAGCCAATTGGGCTGCAAGCCGGTTTGGGTTCGCGCGCCGCAAGCAGCATGCAAGTTGTGTTTGGCAACGGGAGATCAGCTTGGTAAAAACCAATCCAACTGACTCCGTGTTCTTGCAGGCGAGGCCAGACCGCTTGGATGAACAAGTTCATAGAGCCCAGTCGCGCTTGCGCAGGATCCGTTGCATCAGCAATATGAGTTTGAATCCGCTCTTCAAGCAGTTCTTGAATTTCTTTCCACGGACGCTTTGACTGCACCATACTTACGCGGTTTCTTTTGACAAGTGGCGAATCGCTTTCAGCGACGACTTGTCCAAGATTGCCTTGGCAGTGATGGTGTAGACAGCATTCACATTGTCCATTTCTGGCAAGTGGTACATCAACTCAAGAAGGATTTCATCCAGTACGGCGCGCAGGGCACGTGCTCCAGTTTTTCTCTGCAAGGCGCGATCGGAAATGAGTTCCAGCGCGTCTTGCGTGAACACAAGGTCCGCGCCCTCAAGCCTGAAGAAGTGTTGAAATTGCTTAATGAGCGCGTTCTTTGGCTCCGTCAAAATATTGATCATGGCCTTGCGATCAAGCGGCATGAGTGGGCAAAGAATTGGAAGACGGCCAACAAGTTCGGGAATCATCCCATATTCAAGAATGTCATCAGGAGTGAGTTGCGTTAATAGCGTGGCAACCTCGGCTTCATGATTGGTGCTGGCGACATCATTGGAGAAACCAATACGGCGTTGGCCGATTCGCTTCTTCACGATGTTTTCAATGCCGTTGAAACTGCCGCCGCAAATAAACAGAATGTGCGTGGTGTCCATCTGAATATATTGTTGCTCTGGGTGCTTGCGTCCGCCTTGCGGAGGAACATTGGCCACCGTGCCTTCGAGCATCTTTAGCAAACTTTGTTGCACGCCTTCGCCGCTGACATCGCGGGTAATGGAGACATTTTGATTGGTCTTTCCAATCTTGTCGATCTCGTCAATATAAATAATTCCGCGCTGAGCGCTCTCCAAATCAAAGTCTGCGGCTTGCAAGAGTTTCAGCAGAAGATTTTCAACATCTTCGCCCACATAGCCGGCCTCAGTCAATGTTGTGGCATCGCCGATTGCAAATGGAACATTCAAAATGCGCGCCAGGGTGCGCGCCAGAAGCGTTTTTCCGGTGCCGGTTGGACCAACCAACATCACGTTGCTCTTGTCTAATTCAACGGTGGCATTCTCCGCGTCAATTTGCGTTAGGCGCTTGTAATGATTGTGCACCGCGACGGCAAGCGAACGCTTGGCCAGATCTTGTCCAATGACATATTGATCCAAAAATTCCTTGATGGTTCGCGGGGTTGGAATTTGTCCGAACTGCGGTCGTGATCCGCGCACACGTCGCGTTTCTTGTTTGAAAATATTTTGGCACAGGTCCGTGCAGTTGGAGCAAATGTAGACATCGCTTGGACCTTCAACCATGGGGCCAACTTCGCGGCTGGTTTTTCCACAGAAACTACACGTGGTGACCTTGCGGCCTTTGAAGCCAGATCCGTCGCCGCCAGTAGGGCCTCCAGAACCACCGCCTGAGTTTCCGCCGGGACCGCCAGAAGACCCACCACCGGAGTTTCCGCCAGAGCCGGAACCAGATGTTAAATCCATTCCATCTCTTTTATTGCGGCCAGAACCGCCAGCGTTTGTAGGTTCAAGTTGGGAACGAGACGATTGTGGTTGTGATTTTGAATTCATTTTTGTTTATGCAAAGGGCGTGTCTGGATTATGTCACAAGAGTCTACTAGGTCAATGAAACTTCATCGGAAATTAAATTGAAAGACGGAATGAACGGAACAGGGCGCCCTTATTGGACTGAGTGATTGGAAGCAATTTGTTGATCGCGGAAATTGATCGCGGCATGCACGCGCAGATTTTGGCGCATTCATTTGCCTGGTGGAGGCGGCGATTGAAATGGCTTTTTACGTGGTACTTTCATGGTTGATTGAGTCTGTGTTATTGCAGAAAGATGTCCCGCCATTTCGGGGGATTTCATCAGCGAAGCTTTTGCGCGCTCATATTGAGATTGGTCCATTTCGCCGTTCTCTTTGAGGCGACGCAAATCCGCAAGTGTGAAACCGATCGAAGGAGTATCCGCCGACTTGTTGGTTGCATTTCGACGTGCCGCAACCATGATCAAGCCACCAATGACTGCGACCACAACAAGACCACCAAGCCACGGGGCAATCTGATTGAACAAATCACTCGCGGCCAAGGTCAAGAACATGATTTATGCCGCGAGAATTATTTCTTCGCTTTCGATGTTTTGGCAGGCTTGTCGCCCGAGGCAGCGCTCTTGCTGGAGGTTCGCTTGGCGGCAACTTCTTTGTTCTGCTGCTCGTTCCATTCCTCGGCGGGCACATCAATAAACTTCGCCTTTTCCAGAATTCGATCGGCGGTCTTGTGCTCACGGATGGAGTGGGCGAGTTCACCCAGTTTGCCGGCTTTGTCAATTTCATTGCGAAGTTGATCAGGACGCGTGCCGCGTTGCATGGCAATGCCAGCGATGCGGCCGTTCAGTTCGGCTTCGGTCACATCAATCTTCATCTCTTCCGCAAGGCGGGCAAGAATGAAGAACAATTTCAAACGTCGACGTGTGTTGGCGTCGCTCTCGCCGCGAATCTCGGCGAGTTTGGTCTCGACATCGTTTGGATCAACGCCGCGTTGTAGCAAATCCATGCGCGCCATTTCCACATTGCGGGTGCTCTGGGCTTGGCTCATTTTTTCCGGAAGCGGGAAATCAACGGCCTCGGCTAAGAATGTGTAAACCTGCTCTCTTTCGGCGGATTTCTGCTCAGAATCGCGTTGACGTTCAAGCGCCAAACGGACTTGACCCTTCAGATTGTCAACCGTATCAAGTGAAAGTTTTTCGGCCAGGCCTTGATCATTCAGTGGCTCAATTCGATCCGCATCTTTGACAATAAGTTCAACGCGAATCTTCGCGCCGCGCAAATCCTCGCGCTCGTGCTGCTCTGGACCAGTTGTCTCAACGGTGATTGCATCACCGACTTTTTTGCCTTCAACGCGTGGGCCAAGGTCTTCAACCAAAAGGCCAAGAAGTTGACCCTTGCCTTCATCGGCGGTATCTGGCACAACCACAAGCGCGCGATCATTGGTGAAAAACGGTTCAGCGTCCGCGTTCTTGAACGCCTTCACTTCGCACAACATTCGATCAAGCGGTTGGAATGGACCTGTGATGCGGGTCGCGTTGCCAAAGCGATAGCCTTGGCGGCGAATTTCAAGGTCAACGTGCTCATCCTTAATTTCAAATATGGGGCGCTTGACTTCAATGCCGTCAGTATTTGGAAGCGTGAATTCAGGAGCGACTTCAACTTCAATGCTGAAGATGAAAGGCTTTCCAACTTCAAGCGCCACGTCGCGGCACTCCGGAGTCATCTCTGGATTGCCAACGGGTTGCAACTTGTTGGCTTCGATGGCTTGCCCATAGGCCTCCGAAAGAATTTGATCGCGAGTTTCTTTGAGCAGTGCGTCGCCGAAGCGGCGTTGCAGAAGTTCACGCGGCGCGCGGCCTTTGCGGAAACCTGGAAGGGCGGTTTCATTTTTCAATGAGCCGAAACCGGTCTCAAGCCGAGCCTTCACGGCTGCGGCCGAAACAGTGACCGTGATTTTTTTGCGGGCTGGACCCGCGTCTTCAATTTTGACCTGATTGGATTCGACGGTTGCTGCTGATGTGCTCATTGGTATCTCTCTTTGATGAATTCAAGCGAAGGCTTGAGGGTGGGAAAGTATATGAAAACGAACCCGTCTTGAGGGACGGGTTCGTGCAAGAATTCATGGAATGTTCTGAAAAACTTGAAATCAGCGCAAAATAATTCTGCTTTAGCGATTCAGCAACATCTCGGCGTAGGTTGGAAGGGTCCAAAGCTCGTTTGGAACCCATGGTTCAATGGCGTCACAAGCTAGGCGAGTTTGCGCCATGGCGGGCACGACTTCGTCTCGAACTTGGCGCATGTGCTTAGTGAAATCCGCAACATGTTTACATTCCGCTTGCTCAAGTTTCTCAAGAGCGGCGCGTAAGTTGGAGACGTTTTTCATCCAGGATTTCAGCGCGGCCTCATCTTCAGGGCATTCAACACCGGCCGCGTGGCAGGCGCCAACATTGTCGGCCAATTCCGCTTGCCATTTGCTGGCGATTGGCAACACGCTTTTCTTCACCATGGTGATTAGCGTTCGCGCTTCAATGCGAACAACCTTGACATAGGTTTCCATCAACACTTCAGAGCGGGCGTTCAATTCAACGCTTGAAAGCACATGGTATTTGGCGAACAAATCGCGCGCCTGTTTGGTTGCGAAACATGGAAGCGCTTCGGCGGTGCTTTGCATGTTTGGCAAACCGCGCTTGGCGGCTTCCTTGTGCCAGGCTTCTGAATAGCCATCGCCGTCAAAACAAACGCGACGGTGCTTCTGCACGATGTCTTTCAGCACGTTGCGCACTGTGCTTTCCATTTTGGCTTGCGATGGATTTTTGCCGGCTTTCTTCTCTAGTTCTGTGGCGACAAAATCCAAGCTCTCAGCGATCATGGTGTTGAGAACCGTGTTTGGCCATGCAACGCTCTGGCTACTGCCCACGGCGCGGAACTCAAACTTATTGCCCGTGAACGCAAATGGACTGGTTCGATTGCGATCACTTGCCGCGCGTGGAAGAAGTGGCAGCGTCTTCTCGCCTAGATCCAGGTTGCCTCCACGAATTGTTTTCTTTGGCGCACCAGAATCAAGTTGATCCAAAATGTCCGTGAGCATGGAGCCCAGATAAATACTCATGATCGCTGGCGGCGCTTCATTGGCACCCAAGCGGTGGTCGTTGGCGGCCGTTGCAATACTGGCGCGCAGCAGATCGGCGTGCGTGTCAATAGCGCGGATGACGGCGCACAAGAATGTGAGGAATTGCAGATTGTTGTGTGTTTCCTCGCGTGGATCAAGCAGATTTACGCCCGTGTTGGTGGACAAACTCCAATTGTTGTGCTTGCCGCTGCCGTTGACGCCGGCGAAAGGCTTCTCGTGAATCAAGCACTCAAAGCCGTGCTCGCGCGCGGTCATGCGCAAAATGTGCATGCACAACATTTGATGGTCGGCGGCAATGTTCGCGTTTTCGTATGTCGGCGCAATTTCATACTGACCCGGCGCGACTTCGTTATGGCGCGTCTTCACTGGAATGCCAAGTTCAAACAGGCGCGTCTCGGCGTCGGTCATGAAACTAATCACGCGATCTGGAATGGCGCCAAAGTAATGGTCATCAAGTTGATGACCCTTGGGCGCAGGCGCGCCAATGAGTGTGCGGCCAGTGATGACCAAGTCAAGACGCTCGTTGAACAATTCTCGGTCGACCAAAAAATATTCCTGTTCACAACCAAGCGTGGTGATGACTTGCGTCACGCCGGTGTCGGTGCCGAAAAATTTCAGAACGCGCAGCGCCTGATTGTTTACCGCGCGAATGGAACGCAGCAGTGGAGTCTTCTTGTCCAGCGCTTCGCCGGTCCAACTGACGAACGCGGTTGGAATGCACAGCGTGGTGACGCCGCTTGGATTTCGCAGCAAAAAGGCTGGACTGGTTGCGTCCCACGCGGTGTAGCCGCGGGCTTCGTAGGTGTCGCGAATTCCACCAGATGGAAAACTGCTGGCATCTGGTTCACCTTGGATCAGTTGTTCGCCGGAGAGTTTTTCAATCGCCGTGCCATCTCCTAAAATGGACAGGAAGGCGTCGTGCTTCTCAGCCGTCATGCCGGTGAGTGGTTGGAACCAGTGGCAATAATGCGTGGCGCCATTTTCAACCGCCCAATCTTTCATTGCAACGGCAACAGTGTTTGCCACGGCGGGATCAAGCGAGCGACCATCATGAATGGTTCGCTGAATGCTTGCGTACACATCGCTGGGCAAACGCTTGAGCATGGTGTCGCCGCAAAATGTCAGCGTTCCAAAAACATCGCTGGCGCGGACATTGTTGATCATGGCTGAATTGTGATTCGACGTGCGCATTTGGGACATGTCATTTCCTAATTTCTGTTGATGTTCATTTCAATCCAAATTGGCCACCAAAGTGGGAGCCACATGGATTGAGAGAATAGCAATGTTGGCAAGTGAATTGATATATAAAACAAGCGTATTTGTTGAATAGTGCGCAGTGGAAGCGGCTGAGTGCCCCGCAATGAATGGACTTAGCCCAAGATACTGCGCCGCCGATTCACATAGTCCCACACTACAAATCGATCCAAGTCTTCACCGCCGGCGAACATGACTCGGCCTCCGGTGCTTTGCGCCATACGTTGTGCGAATGAGACATCTTCTTCTGTTTGGCTCCATGAAGGCAGCAAAATAATGTTGATGGTTATTCCCTCGCGCTGGCAGAGCATGGCTTCGCGCATGGTTGCTTTTTCCGTGCGCGGGTCTGGCGGATAAAGAAGGAATAACGTGCTGCCTTCAAAGTGCGCGGTTGGAAGTCCATCAGTGATGAGAATGATTTGCTTGTTGGGGGTGTCTTGCGCAGAAAGAAATTGGCGACCCAGTTGCATGGCGCGCTGAATGTTTGTGAAGTGAAGCGGCAGATCTGATTCCGTGACGCGTGGGTCGGATAGATCGGCTTTCAGCCTGACCACGGAACTATTGATTGAGACCACTTTGGGCATGAGCGCGGGCACATCGGAAATTGCGACGGCTTTGGCCAGTGAATACATCTCGATCAGTTGTAGAAAGTCGCCGGGATATTCGCTGCGAATCAGTCCGTCCAAGGCCAGCGCCATTTTCTTGCAAGCCACGTATTGCCCGCCATAACGCATGGATCCCGACATATCCATGAGCACGGCTGTGGCCGCCTTGGGCGAACGGCGAGTGCGATGCACTTCAATGTCCTCGCTGCGAATATGCAGCGGGCCAGGCGTGCGCGGGCCAGTTTGATTGGCGCGTTCACGCAGCAGCGCGTTGATGAATGTTTGCGGCACATCCATTGCGGCGGGGGAGTCTCCAAATTCGTAAGCGCGTGTTGACGGAAGTTCAACCGCTCCATCATTGGTCAACACGCCTTCGTGTCGACCCGAGCGCGCGGCTTGCAGTGAAGAAAAAATTGTTTTCAACAGGCGGCTTTGATAAATACGCATGGCCTTGGGAGAAAGTTTGAACCCTTTGCCGTCTTGTTCCAGACCTTGTTGCTCAGCCAGTAGTTTGGCTTGCTCCTGAATTCGCTTGGCAATTTCGCGCAAATCACTCATGTCTTGTTCTTGTGCGAAACGACTCAGCGCTTCCATGTCAATCTTCGCAACCTTGGCGTTCTTCATGGCCTCTTCGATTTGTGCAAGCAGGCGATCGATGGTTTCCAATTCCTCCTTGATGGCCAGCGCTTTCTCCACATTCATTGTTGTGGCGCCGGTGAACGCGTACTTGGAGGCCAGTGATTCCACTTGATAGCGCTCGCCAAGGCGTTCAATAAGTTGCAGTAAACGCCGCGCAAACAAGCTCTTTTCCTCCACGCGGTACCAAAGTTTTTCCAAGTCGCGCAGTTGCTCTTCTTTCACCAGTGATCGGAACTTTTTTTCAAGCTCTGGAGGCGGTTGGATTTTCGCAGCAAGCTCTTGAAAAATATTCGCTGCCCCTTCGCGCACTGAATCCGTCTGATAGGTGGCCAGAATTTTTGCTTTGCGCTCCTGCAACATGCGTCGCAGTGATTCCAAACTTGGACCAAGGCCATTGATTGAAGCGGGGTCAATCTCGATCGCGTCGGCAAGTTCTTCGGGCGTGAAGCGGCGCATCGAACCGTACATCATCATGTGATTGAAGGCCGCTCCAACCGCGTCGGGCGCTTCTGATCGCGGTGGCGGAAATTGAATCGGATCAAATTTTAAATAGGTGTGCAATACGCCGCCGAGAGATTTTTGCCCTGCGTCATGATCACTCACTGGTTTCTTGGCGGGCACGCTTATTTCACCTCGTAAGAAGTCCGTCCATGTTTCTGTGAGCGTGAAATTCGATCGGTGGCATGCAATCCCGCAAGCACAAACTCCACACAACTGGCGCGCACGGCGGGGTCCTTTGATGCGTTGACTTCAAAGGCTTTGTCCCACGCCGGCGGAACGCGTTGTAGACGCTCGGCGTAGGTGGAGCTTGGAATCAAATCGCCAACCTCAATCTTCACGCCTTTGGCGAAAATCTCGGCAATTTCGCCCAATCCGTGCTCATCCACATACTCCTGAAATACAACTCCCACGGCCTCTGCAATGATGGAGTCCAACACTTGCTTTTCGTTCATTTGGTGGCTGCCCATGAGATCAAGTTCAAGTTTGCCAGCCGAACTTGAATACAGATGCGCAAGGTCACTGATGCGCGGCACCGCTGGAGTTTCGCCAAGTTGAATTGCGCGGCGACGCGCGTTGGCAACCATGGTGCGCCAATTGCTGGAAGAAAATCGCGCGCTTACTCCGCTGGAAGAATCAATGAAACGGCTGGCCCTAGCTTGGATGGAAATCTGCTCGATGATTTCATCCATGAATGGTGGAACCACAACTGGATACGCGCCGCCCAAATCAATATCGGCCTCTTGGCGGGTGATTTGAATTCCAAGCGCTCGCTCGCGCGGGTAGTGCGTCTGAATGACGCTTCCAATTCGGTCCTTCAATTGTGGAATGACTTTTCCCGAGCGGTTGTAGGTACTTGGATTTGCCGAGAACAAAACCAAAACATCCAGATCAAACCGGATGGGGTATCCGCGAATTTGCACGTCGCGTTCCTCAAGCACATTGAACAAGCCAACTTGCACCAACTCATCCAAGTCGGGCAATTCATTCATGGCAAAAATTCCACGATGCGTGCGTGGAATTAAGCCAAAATGAAGCGCGTCTTCGCTGCCCATTCCGGCTCCAAAAGCCATTTTTGCTGGATCGATCTCGCCCACCACGTCGGCGAATTTTGTTCCTGGTGCCAAACGCTCAGCGTAGCGGTCCTCGCGTCTCCACCATGCGATTGGAATCTTGTCGGCTGGCGTGTTGGCCAACATGGCGCGGCCCATTTGTGTGATGGGCTTGGTGGGATCTTCGTGAACAGGGCAGCTTGGAATATCCATGTAAGGAAGTTCAGCATCTAGAAATCGAATCAGCGAGCGCATGAGTCGACTCTTGCCCTGACCCTTCTCGCCAAGGAACAACATGTCGTGGCCAGCAATCATTGCGTTGACAATTTCTGGAAGCACCGTGTCTTCGTAGCCCACAATGCCGGGGAAAAGATTTTCTTTGGCCGCCAACATGCGGGTCATGTTTTCGCGCAACTCTTCTTTCACAGTGCGGCTGCGCCAGCCAGACTTCATCAATGCGGAAAGTGTGCGGGGAAGATCTTTCGAGTGTGTTGAGGCGGCGGGTGTGGCTGTTGTCATTGGTGTGTGCTTGTGTTGATGGTCAAGGGATCAAATAAAATGCATCTGCATGCGGGAATGTGTCTTGCATCCTAGGCACGCATGTCGACCAGTGGTTATATAAAATAGATTGCAAAAAGCGGTGTTATTTGCGTTTTCGCTTATGGCCGTCAAATTGGTTGCCGAGCCACCCGCGGCGCCAAAAAATAATCAGAAAGATTGCTGCAACAGACGTCATCAATCCCAAAGCAAAGGGATAACCGTAAGTCCATTTTAATTCCGGCATGTTCCAATCGCTTTTTTCCATGTCGAAGTTCATTCCATAAATACTGGCTATGGCGCCAACAGGAATGAAAATAGTTGCGACGACGGTCAGAAATTTATTGACCTCGCCAAGGCGATTGCTGGCGGAGTTGAGATACAACTCCATCAAGTCGCTGGCCATCATGCGGTCGGTCTCGATTAAATCCATCAAGCGAGCGACATGATCCGCGGCATCGCGCAAGTAGGGGCGCAAGTCTTGCCCCCACACATGCTCCATGGTGGTCATATTCAAAATAGCGTCGCGCATGGGCCAGACGGCGCGGCGCACCCGCATTAAATTTACTTTCACGGCGCGTATGTCAAAGATTTGTGAATTCTTTGATTCCTCCATGATGCGAGCCTCCAACGAATCAAGCGAATCACCCATGTTGCTGACAATTGGAAAGAAGGCGTCAATGACCGTATCCACCAAGGCGTACGCCAAATAGGCCGCGTTGCTAATGCGCACACGGCCCTTTTTTTGGCGGATTCTATTGCGAATGACCTCCAAGCAATCTCCGGGGGCGGTTTCCTGAAAGCTGACCACGCAGCGTTCGCCTAAATACAAACACAATTGCTCGGTCGTGAATTCATGTTGATGTTCGACGGGGTGCGGCATGGGCACAACAATAAATGTCGCATGGCCGTCGTACTGTTCAACCTTCGCACGTTGGGAAGTGTCGGCAATATCCTCCAGAGCAAGTGGATGAATATTAAAAATTTGCGCGATCGATCTCAGCGTTGATTCGTCACCAAGGCCATCTACATTTAGCCAGACCAGCGGCCACTTCTGCATGAACTCTTTCACCTCATCAGGGTGCTGCAGTGTTCGCTCCTCAAAACTTTCAGGCGAGTATCCAAACACCGTGAGGACCGGCTTTGGGGACTCTGGATCAATGATCAGCGTGCCCGGAGGAAGATTGAGATTGGGCATTGCCAATTCGTTTTCACTTCTTTTGGAGAAGATCTGCATGGTGGCAGGCTAACTCCGCAAATGAATTCACTCAATCACTTGGGCTGTGAATTTCCAAAACAAATAAATCATGCCCATGGCGACCGCGGCTCGCGCGCTCCATGCCACTGTTCGAATCCAATTTGTCGCAACAAGTTGAGCGTGCGTATCCGCATCAAAACCCTGCAAAAGAATCGTATGACAGGGCACTTGTAGCAAAAACGTGCTCAACCAAATCACCACCACCAAAGCCAGTCCACACCAAGTGAGCCATGCGGGAATAGCCGGCGGACGATTCACCACCAAAAGAATGCAGCACGCAAGTTCCATCAACATGGGAATAGCCACGATGGGCGTGATCCACCGCGAATGCAGTTGTTCGTACTGCGCAAAGGCCTCGCGGCTCACATGGCGCATGAGTGGATAGTGCACGATTTGAATCAGCCAAATTAAGCCCATGAGATAGAGCGAAGCGGAGGCTTGAATAAGAAGAAGCGTCATGGAAATGGATTTCGTCAAATGATACGCTTTTGATTGAAATGAATTTGAAAGAGATGCACGGTCTAGCCAAAGTAATTCACTCTCGATTGTGTTCGACGCGATAATCGTTGATCCGCAAAATCCTACGCACGCAACTCGGCGCGCGCAAAGTCCTCATGCCACCACCAAGAATTGCAATTCATCCGTTTCCGTGTCCAGCAAAGCAACAGTGAACTCACTTGCGCGATGTAGCGCCCCCGGATTAATAATGCGAGTGGCCCCGTGGCGTTCGTCGCGGCACACATGCGTGTGTCCATGTAGCAAATAATCCACGCCCTCATTCAACGCCGCCGCGACGCAATCCGAATCATGGCCATGCGTCATGGCAAATCTGCGGCCGCCACATTCAAAACGCGCCAGGGGATGCTTCACAAGCACGCCTAATCCAAGCGCATATCGGCTAAGAACACGCCAATCTGGATCGCAATTGCCAAACACCAAATGCGCTGTGATTCCTGCCAGTTGATCAATGACCTGCTCAGTTTCAATGTCGCCGCAGTGGGCGAGTTGGTTTGCGCCCTTGGCAAGCAGTAATTGCACGGCTTTATATGTGCGCTCGTGCCGACCGTGACTGTCTGAGAGAATTCCAAGTTTCACGCATGCATGGTGGCGTCAAAGTAGGTGTGTGGCAAGTTGGTTAGGATTTGCACATGATTCAAACGCCTTCGCTACGAACACGTTTTGCGCCAAGTCCCAGCGGCCATCTTCATGTGGGTGGCGCGCGCACAGCGCTTTTTAATTGGGCCTACGCGCAAGGTCGCGGGGGAAAATTTATTCTTCGTATTGAGGACACGGATCAAAAGCGCTCCAGCGACGCGGCCAGTGTTGGATTTCTGAAAGACTTGAAGTGGCTCGGCATTGATTGGAATGAAGGACCCAAATTTGAAGGTTGCGGTGGCGGGGACTTTGGTTCCTACTTTCAAAGTGAGCGTCTTGATATTTACAACAAGTATTTGGATCAACTTGTTCAGCAAGGGAAGGCCTATTACGCCTTCGATACCGCTGCGGAACTGGACGCGGCGCGCAAGGAATCCAAGTCGCGCAACGAGGCCTATCGCTATGACCGAAGTCGCACGGATGGGATTTCGCCGGCGCAAGTGCAAGCCTGGTTGAAAGAAGGCAAGCCCGCGGTGATTCGCTTTCAAACTCCAGCGGGGGCCATCACCATTCATGATGAAATTTTGGGTGATGCAACATTGCCAGCGGGCGAGGTGGATGATTTTGTCATTCGCAAGGCCGACGGTTTTCCAACCTATCACTTTGCTGTTGTGGTGGATGATGAATTGATGGGCGTGAACACTGTGTTGCGTGCGCAAGAGCATTTCAACAACACCGCCAAGCATATTGTGTTGCAAGATGCGCTTGGATTTCGCCGTCCGACCTACGGACATTTGCCGTTGATCTTCAATCCTGATGGAAGCAAAATGAGCAAGCGCGATAAAGACAAGGCATTGCGAAAGGCGGCGCAGGATAAAAAATTGACCTCGCCCCCAGCCAATACCGTTGACGCCGCGCGATTTACAGCATGGATGGGCGACAAAAATTCCCAACTTGATTTCACCGAAGCGACCGCCATGGCCGCCGCATTGAACATTGAATTGCCCGAGATCAATGTGGACGATTTTCGCCGCTCCGGCTATTTGCCGCAAGTCATGTGCAATTTTCTTGCCTTGAATGGGTGGGGTCCTGGCAACGACTTGGAGAAATTTGATAACGCGTACTTGTGCGCCAACTTCGCACTAGACCGCGTGCAAAAAACCGCCGCCAAGTTTGACCGCGTCAAGCTTCTTGCGTTCAACTTGGACGCCATTCAAAAACTTTCACGCGAACAATTTAGCGCTCTTGTGAAAGCGCATGGCGAGGAATATCACCCCGCGTTCATGAAAAAAATCACGGCGGCGCAATTTGATCTCCTTGTGGCGGCAAGCCATGAGCGCAGTAAAACGTTGGATGAATTATTCCGCGGCAATCGCTGGCTCGCCTTGGGCGACGAAGAATTGATATGGGAAAAATCAAAGCAAGTTGAGAAGGCGTTGCTCTCTGGAACTCCAAGCGGGCTTGATCGACTCAAGGAATTGCGCGGCGTTCTTGAAGCGGTGGCGACTTGGACGCCAACTGGCATTGAGGAATCAATTCGCCAATGGGCCACCTCTGTGGGGCTTGCGGAGCAAATAGGTCAGATCGCGCAACCTTTGCGTGTTGGAGTGACTGGTTCCACAATTAGTCCGCCTATTTTCGACACTCTTGCAATTCTTGGAAAATCCAGCACGCTGCGAAGAATTGATCGCTGTTTGCAAGATTTTGCAACGGCAAAAACTTGATTCAGAATTGCGTATACTGTTTCTTTCACGGACTGTTGGCGCAGTTGGCTAGCGCGTCTCCATGACACGGAGAAGGTCACTGGTTCGAGCCCAGTACAGTCCACTTTGATAGTTCAACCCCTTCGTATTCACCATTATTTCTAGGAACTCACACATGTCACACGCTCAACAAACGCTAAAACAATTGTTCGCGCACCCAACTTCTCACAACATTCATTGGCGCGACATTGTCCACATGTTCGAGGGTCTTGGTGGCACCTGTGACGAAACCAAACACGACCACTTGAAGGTGAAACTCGCGGGCAAGGAAATGTCTTTTTCCATTCCCAAGGGCGGCAATCACACGCTTGATAGTGACGACGAAATTGGCGCCATTCGCCACTTCGTTAAAGACTGCGGTCTTGCCCCAGAAAAAACACATTAAATCTTGTTGGACAATGTAAAAACCTAGGCGATTTTTAAAAATTTCCTCAGGATCATTCCTTTTGCTCGTGGCTATAACAAAGGGGCTTTGAACGCCATATGTGTTTATTTGCAAATTTTTTGTGAATTGTGGCATATAAACGGATCCTGCTTGCCGTATTCTCTTTTGAGCCCTTCATGGAGAACAAAGTAAGCATGTTTGCACAGGCGAAAACCCAATTTCGAGACGCTTTCCTTAGTTTCACATTGCTCTGTTTGTTGGTGGTCGTTCAGGTTTCTGGCGCACCAACAACTCAACAAAAAAATTCTGTGGGAGCTGTAAATACTTCCACGCGGGCCGCGACAAAAAATTCGACGCAACTATCCGCTGATCAAATTCCACTTTCCATTCCTGTGGATTTGGCGCCTCAGCAAATGGGCATGTACAGCGTGGGCGACCTGAACGGCAACGGGGTCATTGACAGTGCTGATTTGGGATTACTGCTTGTTCGACTTGGCACCAACGGAAGTGATATTGAAAACACAACAAGTAACGCGCCCGCTTCAGTGACGGCCGTGACTGGCACAGGCATGCAAGGTTTGCATGCCAAGAATTATTTGGTGACCGATGGCGCCACGACATACTCCGTGATGGATGTCTATGTGCGCTTTGGTTCCGCGGTTGGTGTTGGCGCTTCTGGTGAACGCATTGTGAGTAATTACGGCCAAGCGACAACTGATGCCGCATCGGGCAATGTTTCAAAAATTTCTAGAGGCGAAAATTATTCTTCATCAGGCTTACCAATTTCAAAAATTATTGTGAACGCTGGCGGCAGCTATCTCACTGCTCCAACGGTCACTATTACAGGTGGTGGCGGAACAGGCGCATTGGCAACTGCGGTGCTAACTGGAACCGCGGTCACAAGCGTCACCCTTACTGACCCAGGCAGTGGCTATACATCTATTCCAACGGTGACTTTCAGTGGCGGCGCAGGTACAGGCGCCATTGCGACCGCAAGCTTCTTAAATTTTCAACACAGCAACGGAAGTTGGATGCCGGGTCCAAGCGCCACTGGTGGTCAGGGCAACAATACATGGGACTCATTTGTGACAGTGGGTTGCCGAACTCAAGGCGCGGGCAACACAGGCAATGTGAACGCTGACACTTCATTTGCCAATCCAAACGGCCCCAATCTGGGTCAGTTGGTTGGCTTGGCTAACAACTCTACGCCCCCTGGATATGTCGGTCCAGGCTGGTATCAAGCTGCTCCCACTGATGCTGGCTTTGAAACCAATGCAAGCGCCAACGCGGATCACATGGTCTTGGTGGCTCGCTTCTCATTGAAAGTGAGCGACATTGTTGCGTCGGGATCCACAGAGCAAGTGTTGAAATATTGGTGCACCACCACAGGCAAGTCCACGGATCAAGCTGGTGGAACAACCATGTACACCATTGCTGGCGCAACATTAAAGAGCGACGTTGCCACGACCTACACCACCAGCAGCAAGGTTTGGAATTTCAGTTCAACATTTGAAGGCAAGCCAGGACAAACTCCTTGGACATTCACCACGAATACTGAATCCGCGCCAAGCAATCTGGTTGCCAGCAACGGATTATTTGATGATCGCATTCAACTGACTTGGACCACGTTCGCCGGCGCAACGGGATATAGCGTCTGGCGTTCAGATGATGACGGCGCCACGTACGCGCAAATTGCAACCGTAGCCACCAACACGGGCTCTTACAGCGATTTTACTGCTTCATCCAACACGCTGTACTACTACAAGGTTCGCGCCGCAGGTGGAACTTTGTTTTCCAATGTGGCCACAGGCATAACCACCATCTCCGCGCCAACAGGCGTAGCGGCAACCGATGGAACATTCACTGACAAAGTTCAGGTTTCTTGGAACGCGGTCGCCGCCGCGGGTTCATATGACATCTTCCGCGATGCGCAAGACAAAGTCAGCTCCATAGTTGTGACCAATGGTGGCTCTGGCTACACGTTTGCCAACATTAGCTTTACTGGTGGCGGCGGTACTGGTGCCAGGGCGACAGGTGTTGTTTCTGGCGGAGCGCTAGTTTCCGTCACCATTGATAGTCAAGGCAGTGGCTATACATCAGCCCCAACAATTACAATCGCGGGACCGTCTTCCGCAAGTGGCGCGCAAGCCACGGCCAAACTTTCTGTTGGTTCAGTGACCGCGCCCGCGACCACATACAACGACACCACTGCGGTTCCTGGAACCAACTACACCTACTTTGTCAAAACAGTTTCTGGCTCCGCCTCAAGCGGAACCAACGGCAGCGATACGGGCTATCGCAAGCTTGCAACTCCTGCTCCACCATCGGCCAGCACTGGCAATTACACGGCGGGCATACTTGTGAATTGGTCAGCTGTGACGGGTGCCACTGGTTACAACATTTATCGTGATAGCGACACAGCCACGCCAGTCGGTTCAACAACAACCGCGCTCAGTTACAACGATACAAGTGCGCCGCTTGCGGGAACTCACACGTATAGAGTGAAAGCCACCACCGCGGCAACAATGAGTCCACTCAGTGGATTGTCCAATGCCGGTTGGGTTGGCATGACGTCGCCTGCTTCAGGAACTGTCTTGGCCACTTATGGAACCTACGCCGACAAAGTTGTGGTGTCTTGGGATGCGGTGCCAGGCGCGCTTGGATATCGAATTTACAGAGGTGGAACAGTTGGCGATGGCGCTGTGATTGGGAATGTTTCCGCTTCGGAACTTTCATTCAATGACACCACCGTGGCGGTTGCGGCGCAGTATTCCTATTCCGTCGCCGCAAGCAATGCGCAAGGATTTGGTCCCGCCATGTCAAGCAAGGTTGGCGCGGGCATTCGCAATATCAGTCCGCCACCAAATGTGGCGGCTAGCTTGTCGACATTCACGGATAAAATTCAAATCACGTGGGACCCCGCGCCAAGCGCCACTGGCTACGACATTTACCGCAACGATAGCGCGGTTAAAATTGGATCCACTTCTGGAAATGGTTCAACCACATTTGACGATGTCTCAGCGGTGAGCGCGACAAATTATTCCTACTTTGTGTGCGCGACCAACAGTGGCTTCAAGTTGATCAGCGCCGCAAGCTCAAGCGTTGCTGGCTTGCGCGGCGCGGTTGTGCCAACGCCAACCATTACATCGGTGAATCCAAACACGGGTGCGTTGGCGGGCGGAACACTGATCACCATCACTGGAAAAAATCTCACAAGTGCAAGCGCGGTCACCGTGGGCGGCGTCACCGCAACAGGCGTGACTGTTCTTTCACCAACGCAAATCACCGCGATCACGCCTGCCGGAATCGCTGGCGCCAAGGCTGTCGCCGCAACAACTCCTGGTGGCATTGCATCGCTTGCGAGCGCATTCAACTACACCAATACTTCGCTTCCGACTATTGCCGCCGTCAGCCCAACTTCCGGCACCACGGTTGGTGGAACGCCAATCACAATTACGGGAACAAATTTAACTGGTGCTGTTGTGACCGTTGGCAGCGCCGCGGTGACCAGCGCGACCGTGACTGACACTCAGATCACCGCACTGACGCCCGCGGGCGCGGCGGGTGTTACGAATATTGTGGCAACCACTTCTGCGGGCGCGGCTACAAGCAACGCGTTTACATTTGTCTCCCCACCAACCATCGCTTCGCTCACGCCAAGCTCGGGATTTATTGCGGGTGGAGTGAGCACGGTCATCAACGGAACCAATTTGCTTGGTGCGTCGATAACGATCAACAACGCAGTAGCCACAATCACGAATAGTTCCGCAACACAGATCACATTTGTAACGCCTTCAGGAAACGCAGGCGCCAACACGCTGATTCTCAATACGGCTGGTGGTACGGCGAACGCCACGTACACCTATCTTTCGCCTGCAACAATTAGTTCTATCTCGCCAAACACAGGACCGTTGGCTGGTGCGACGCAGATCACGATTAATGGAGCGAATTTCACGGGCGCAACCGGCGTGACCGTTGGCGGTGTTGCCGCAACTGGATTTGTGTTTGTTTCATCAACGCAAGTCATTGCCACGGTTCCCGCCGCGTCAGCTGGCGCGAAAGATGTTGTGGTTGTCATCGCAAGCGGATCAGCAACATCAACAGGTGGCTACACCTACGCCAATCCTTCAACTGCGCCAACACTTTCATCCGTTGCTCCCGGCAGCGGACCCATGACAGGCGGAACCGCTCTCACATTAAGCGGAACCAATTTCACAGGCGCGACCAGCGTGACTGTTGGCGGAGTTCCAGCGACAAGTTTTGTTGTGGCTTCCGCAACTTCAATTGTTGCGATAGCGCCAGCTGGAACTGTGGGTGACAAAGATGTCGTCGTGACCACTCCAAGTGGTTCTGACACCAAGCTTGCTGCGTTTACAAACATTGACATGTCGGTACCAACGCTCACATTGGTTTCGCCAACATTGGGAACCACACTTGGTGGAACCGCCATCACCATCTCAGGAACAAATTTGCTTGGTGCTAGCAGCGTGAAGTTTGGTGGAGTTGCCGTGGCCAGTTTCACAGTGGTCTCATCCACAAGCATCACCGCGGTCATGGCTGCGGGAACAGCAGGCGCGAAAGATCTTGAGGTTGTCCTTCCAAGCGCGACGGTCACCAAAATCAGTGGTTTCACCTACATAGAACCCACGATCCCAGCGCCAACCATCACGGGTGTGAGCCCAGTATCTGGTCCAGTTGGTGGCGGCACGTCAATCACCATTACGGGAACTAATTTCACAGGCGCCACTGATGTCACTGTTGGCGGAGTTGCGGCGGCAAGTTTCACTGTTGTGTCGCCAACATCGATCACCACGGTGACACCTGCGGGAACATCAGGCTCGCAAACGGTTGCGGTGACTACCGCAGGTGGAACCGCATCCAAAGTAATCGCCTTCACCTACAACACATCGCTTCCAACTTTTGCGTTGGTCAGTCCAAACGCTGGACCACTTGTTGGCGCGAGCGCGATCACCATCACAGGAACCAATCTTGCCAATGTCGTCAGCGTGACCATTGGTGGATACGAATCCACAAGCGTGGTGGCCACGGCAACACAAGTGACCGCGCTCACTCCAGCTAACAGTGCTGGCGCTAAAAATATTGTGCTGACAACGTCCGATGGTTTGACCGTGACCGCGCC
The DNA here is from genome assembly GCA_903898755.1 of uncultured bacterium. Lineage (GTDB taxonomy): Bacteria > Planctomycetota > Phycisphaerae > Phycisphaerales > SM1A02 > SYAC01. The sequence continues at coordinate 43,152 of CAIUGT010000154.1, forward strand.
AAGCGCGTTCACCTATTTGGCCGTGCCTTCCATCACATCGGTGAGTCCATTCACTGGACCAACCGCGGGCGCGACCACGATCACAATTACAGGAACAAATTTTTCCGGCGCGACAAGTGTTTCCTTTGGTTCGGTTCCAGCGGCCAGCTTCACTGTGGTGTCGGCGACTTCCATCACGGCGGTTTCACCCGCCGCAAGTGCAGGCGTTGTATCTGTTGTGGTGACCACCGCTGGTGGAATCGCCACCAAAGCCAACGGATTCACCTATTCAAACTTGGTGCCAACCATCACATCCATTTCGCCAAACTCTGGACCCAGCGTTGGTTCAACCGAGATCACAATCACAGGCACCAATTTGGACGGCAGTGTCACCGTGACCATTAACGGCGTAGACGCGCCGGTGATTGACAACACTGCGACTCAGATTTCATGCAGTTCGCCAGTTGGTTCTGCTGGCGCCAAAGATGTTGTGGTGACTACGCCCAATGGGGTTGTCACTAAGACCGCTGGTTTTTCTTATTACGTTACAAGCCCCATACCAACCATCACCACAGTTGCTCCAGCCACTGGAATTCTCTTTGGTGGAACTCCATTCTCCATCACTGGAACGTTGTTGGCCAACACCACTGGCGTGACCATTGGCGGCGTTGCGGCGACAAGCGTGGTCGCTGTTTCCGCCACGAATGTCACTGCCGTGTCGCCCGCTGGAATTGTTGGAGCGCAACCCGTTGTTGTGACAACGCCCGACGGTTCTTCTGTCACCGCAAAGACATTCACCTACACCGATTTTGGTTTGAGTCCAGTCTTTGGACCAACAGCTGGTGGAACTGCAATCACGATCACTGGCAGCAACTTTGCCAGCAACACAGCCGTCACTGTTGGTGGTGTTGCGGTGACCAACAAGATTGTGGTCTCTTCAAGCAAGATTGTCGCGGTCACTCCAGCTGGAACTGGCGATCAAGATGTTGTTGTATCCATCAGTGGATTTCCAAGCATGACCAAGTTTGCTGGATTTAAATTTATTGACACGTTGCCAACGATTACTTCGATCACGCCCAATTCCGGTTTACTTGTTGCCGGAACATTTGTCACCATTCGCGGAACCAATCTTTCGGGTGCAACAGTGACAATTGGTGGGTCGGCTGCAACCAACGTCAATCCAATTGACACGCAGATCACGTTGAACGCGCCTGTGGGAACCGCCGGCGCGAAAGATGTGAAAGTGACCGCATTCGGCGCCTCAACAACGGTGACCGGTGGCTACACCTATTACGGCATTCCAACATTCGGAGCAACGAGTCCAGTGAATCCCAAAACTGGTCCAAGCACTGGTGGAACGGTGTTCACCATTACAGGCACGAATTTGATCGGCACCAGCAGCGTGACGATTGGTGGCGTTGCGGCAACGATCGTCGCGGTCACTGACACGTTGATCACAGCGATCACGCCTGCGCAAGCCGCAAGCGCAACCGCAAAAGATATTGTCATTGTCGCGCCAGGTGGCACGGCGACTAAGACTTTGGCATACACCTATGCAGCTATCCCAACCATCACAAGTGTGAGTCCAGCTTCTGGTTCAACCGATGGTGGCACGGCGATCACGATCATTGGGACAAATTTGACGGGCGCGACAAATTCCTCAATTACAGTGGGTGGCGTCGCGGTGGTGGGCGCTGTTGTCAATGGCGCTGGCACGCAGATTACGGCGAACACTTCGCTTGCAAGCGCGGGCTTGAAGGATGTTGTTGTGACCACGCCAGGCGGCGGGTCTGTGACCAAGACTGGGGCGTTCACATACGTCATTCCAGCTCCAACCATTTCTGATGTGAGCCCAGCGACTGGATCGACCAGTGGTGGAACCACCATCACGATTACGGGAACAAGTTTGGATGGCGCCACCAGCGTGCTTGTTGGTGGTTCGTTAGCCAGCATTACAAGCAAAGTGGAATCACAAATCACGGCGGTGACGCCAGCTGGAACGGCGGGCTTGAAAGATGTTGTCGTAAATACAATCAACGGCAACGTCACTAAGACTGGGGCGTTTACCTATATCGCTTCATCTGCTCCAACCATCGCCAGCATTTCACCAACGTCTGGTTCAACATTGGGTGGCACGGCTTTCACAATCACGGGAACAAATTTGACGGGCGCAAGCAGCGTGACCGTTGGTGGCGTTGCGGCGACAAGCGTTGTCGTTGTAAGCGCAACATCGATTACTGCGGTGACACCAGCTGGAACTGCCGGCGCGCAAAGCGTTGCGGTGACAACTGCGGGTGGAACATCAACCTTGCCAAGCGCGTTTACGTATGTTGTTCCAGCGCCAACCATCACCAGCATTTCACCAACGTCTGGTTCAACATTGGGTGGCACGGCTTTCACAATCACGGGCAC